>DWXL01000129.1 GCA_019119235.1 Candidatus Blautia excrementigallinarum
GTCATTCCGTAG
This sequence comes from Candidatus Blautia excrementigallinarum, assembly GCA_019119235.1. Taxonomy (GTDB): domain Bacteria; phylum Bacillota; class Clostridia; order Lachnospirales; family Lachnospiraceae; genus Blautia_A; species Blautia_A excrementigallinarum. The sequence continues at coordinate 13 of DWXL01000129.1, forward strand.
ACTCCGTTCATGATCATTGTCTTTAAATCGGCCTGGATCCCGGCTCCCCCGCTGGAATCGCTGCCCGCTATAGATAAAACCGCCTTCATGCTTCTTCCTCCCAGTCTCTCATAACTTCATCCGCCAGTGCGCAGATTTCTTTCCAGTTATCCTTCATGCTTTCATCATAAACTCCGATCACATAAAAGCCGGCTTGCTTCGCTGTCTGTACCGCGTGAAGAGCGTCTTCATAAACTGCTGTGTCCACAGGCGCCGCGCCCAGTCTTTCCGCAGCCAGATGATAGACGTCCGGGCTGTGCTTCCCGGCCCCCACTTCCTCACAGGAAAGCAGGAATTCAAAGTCGTCCCGCACACCCAGTCTTTTCAGGCACGCTTCCATCAGATGTTCCGCCGTGGCGGAAGCGACGCACATTTTTACCCCCTGTTTTTTCAGTCCGGCAAGATACTGCCGCACACCCGGTTTTAAAGGAATGTCTTTTTTGTAATGTTCCGCCATCAGACCGTTTACTTTCGCCGCCATTTCTTCCGGCGTACCCTGGATCCCGTATATTTCCTTAAAAAGCACTGCCGACTCTGTAATAGTCAGCGGTCTTATTTTCTCAAGCACTTCAGGGCTGATCTCCTCCACGCCCTCCTTCAGGAGATACTCCTTCGCCAGTCCCTGCCACCACGGCATGGAATCCACAAGGGTACCATCCATATCAAAAATCGCATATTTCTTATTCATTTCCATATACCGTCTCTTTCGAAAGTTCCAGGAGTTCCCGGGCGGCCTGTCCGGGATCCTCCGCGGCAAAAATGGCGGAGATTACCGCGATACCGTACACTCCGCTTCCTTTCAGTTCTTTTACATTTCCCCTGTTTATTCCACCTATCGCCACCACCGGGATAGATACCGAACCGCTGATCTCCTGGAGTTTCTCTATGGTAAGATTTCTGGCGTCCTTCTTGGTACTGGTGCCGAATACCGCGCCGACGCCGATATAATCCGCTCCGGCATTCTCAGCCGTCCTGGCTTCCTCCACCGTTCCCGCGGAAATACCCAGGATCTTATCCGGACCGATCATGGCGCGGATATCACGTCCCCGGATATCCGACTGTCCCACATGAACGCCGTCTGCGCCGATATCCATAGCAATCTCCACACTGTCGTTCACCACAAAAGGCACATGGTATCTCCCGCAGAGTTCTTTCAGCTCTCCGGCTTCTTTTTCAAAAGCATCCCCGTCCAGATCTTTCTCACGGATCTGAAGGAAAGTCGCGCCGTTTTTCAGCACGTTTTCACAGACACCGGCGAGGGATTCTCCTTCTTTCAGCCAGCTCCTGTCTGTAATCGCGTATAAAAGCATGGCGTTCCTGATCTCATTCTCTGTAAACTTCAATTTTAATTTCCTCCGTCAGCTGGTTTTCCGTAAAATTAAACACCGCGTCGATCAGGTCGTTGCGGAAGGTAGCGTTTCCTGTTCCCTTACTGAGACGCAGGCTTTCCGCTGTTTCCCCCGCAATACCCATCACTGCCAGACCCGCGGCCGCCGCCTCAAAAGGCCGCTTCGGGGAGGCTCCGCAAAACACGCCTATAAGAGAGGTGACCATACAGCCGCTTCCGGTGATCCTGGACATGGTGGCGCATCCGTTGCGGATAAGAACTGTCCTGTCTCCGTCAGAAACGATATCCGTTTTTCCGGAAACAGCGATCACACTTTTCAGACGCCGCGCCAGGAGTTCCACCGTCTTCACAGCTTCCGGAAGTTTTTCCTCCGTAACTGCGTCAAGCGCGGACACGTCCACTCCTCTTCCCGTTACGTTCTCTCCTGCAAGACTTCTGATCTCAGAAGCGTTGCCGCGGATCACGGCGAAATGTACCTCTTCAAGAAGCTGTTTCGCAGTCGTCCGCCTGAGGCTTGTCCCGCCTGCGGCAACAGGATCCAGGATCACCGGTATTCCCAGCCGGTTGGCTTCTTTTCCGGCCAGGATCATGGCTTCTGTATCCTCGATGGCTCCCATGTTGCACACAAGGGCGTCCGCCTTCTGTACCGCTTCCGCCGCTTCCTCCTTCACATGGGACATGGCGGGAGTTCCGCCGGCCGCCAGAATAATGTTGGCACAGTCGTTCACTGTAACAAAATTCGTAATGCACTGGACCAGCGGCTCCCGCTCCCTGGTCATTTTCAGTATTTCTTCATAACACGTCATAGTCAAATCCTTATCTACATGATATCTGTTCTGAAGTGGCCCGGCAGATCTTATCTGTCTCACCGGTTCAGCTCATCCAGCATTCTTTTCAGAAGTCCCGTACGTTTGAAGATCAGCACCACGCAGACGCCCATGGCACCGCCCACAACAGCCGCCGGCGTATAAAACGGGATATAATAAAAAGGCGACTGGGCGTCAAGCCCGTAAAAGATCTTCATCAGCGGATAAGAGGCCATGGCCCCGAAAAATCCCGTACCGATCACTTCCCCCACAAAGGCCAGCCATACGCTTTTCGTCTTCCTGTAAAGCAGACCGCCGATGATTGGTCCGAACACAGCTCCCGCTATCGCCTGAAGCGTTCTTCCGGAAAGCATCCGGAGGATTCCGCAGAGAAGCGCCGCCGCGAACCCGTACCAGGGTCCAACCAGCACTGCCGCCAAAACGTCCACAAAATGCTGGAAGGGCGCCATTGCCGGAAAATATACAAAAGTGTTCAGAACATAGGCAAGACAGGCAAGCATTCCCGTCATTACCAGCTTGCGTGTGGATATTCCTGTCTGAACTCCTGCTGCCGTGTGTTTTTCTGTCAAATTCTGGTTCATCATAAGTAACCCGTCCTTTCCTGATCCAACGGAAGGGTCTGTGTACAGTCATCCAGCCGGAAATTTTCCCGGGCAAAACCGGCTCCCATCTTCCTCTCTGCAACTGAAAATGCAGGAAGTACCTGATCCGGCCGCTTCCTGCACAAAAATATACACTCTCACATATTTCCCTACGTTGGCATTATCCAAATCAGGTTATGGGTCGGAGGTCGCACCTCCCTCTCAGCCTGTTCACAAGCTCCCCGATGTTCTGTTTTATTTACCTTTGTATTATAGTCCCGCTAAAACTGATTTGCAAGAACTTTTTCTTCATCCGGCTTTCTCCGGACAGATCATATCATCTGTTCTGATTCTGCTGGCCGCATTTCTGACAGGAAGCCTCACAGGGACAGTCGAAACTGGGATTGAACGCATAGAAATTCTTCGCGTCGAGCTGTTCCTGCACACTTCTGAGCGCTTCACCGAACCGCTGGAAGTGTACCACTTCCCTTGCCCTCAGGAAGCGGATGGGATCCGCGATTTCCGGAATGTCCCGGACAACACGGAGGATATTGTCATAGGTTGCGCGGGCTTTCTGCTCTGCCGCAAGGTCTTCAAACAGATCGGTAACGGGATCTCCTTTGCTCTGGAACTCGCATGCGTTAAAAGGAATGCCGCCTGCGGCCTGGGGCCAGATCCCGTTGCCGTGATCGATATAATAGGGGCCGAATCCGCTTTTTTCTATCTCTTCCATAGACAGATCTCTTGTCAGCTGATGCACGATAGTGGACACCATTTCCAGATGCGCCAGTTCTTCTGTCCCCACATCGTTAAGGACTGCCGAAGCCATCCGGTTCGGCATGGCAAACCTCTGTGAAAGATAACGCATGGAAGCGCCGATCTCACCATCCGGGCCACCATACTGACTCATGATAAACTGGGCGATTTTTGCATTAGGGGTTTTAATATTCACCGGATACTGTAATCGTTTTTCATAATTCCACATAAACTATCTGCACCCTCCTTCCTTTTCCCATGGAAACGGCTGTTCCATCCACTTCCAGGTATCTCCGTCTGCTTCCAGAGCGTCGTCGATGGTCAGAGGGCCGTAACATTTCGCATATTCCTTCATCAGTTTCTTTCTTTTCTCAGACTGTTCCCTGTAATAAGCCAGCGCGTCCTCACAACAGGGATGAGTGTCCAGATAAAGAAGTATATCGTCTACGGCAAAACTGACCTCATTGATCTTCTGAAGAAGCTGCATTCTGTTTTCAGGCTGATCACGATACATCATTTCCGGACACCTCTCTTTCCGCAAAACGGTTTGCACAGCTGAGGAAAAATCGTTCCCACATTCAGGGCGTATGAAAGATCATAAGTGTCGGTAAACTTCTGACACGGGACATAAGCCATTGCCGGTTCCATATGATCCACATGCCCGTACATCTCATCGTATGCCGAAGCGCTGCCCGGCATACGGCAGGCGCAGGGAGACGACGTATTATTCTGCGTGTATGAAAACTGTCTTCCCGCCGCGCAGCTGTTCCCGCAGTTTTTTGACATACCGCAGGTCGTCTGATACGGACGGGCACAGGGACGGTTCCTGTTACAATTCTCCATGAACAAAGTCCTTTCTGTTGATTGATTACTCTATATTTTATGTCATAAAAACAGAATGGTGCGCATAGGCAAATAGACAGATTCTGCTATTTATCTATTTCATTCCTTCTTTTCGGGTGCTATAATGAATTAACAGAATATTACTTTTTGAGGAGGGAGCTATGCATATCATAATTGTCGGGTGCGGCAAAGTCGGACGTACCCTTGCAGAACAGCTTCAGGAAGAAAACACAGATCTGACCCTTATCGATATATCAGAAAAAACGATCAACAGCGTTACAGAAGATATCGACGCCATGGGCGTTGTGGGAAACGGCGCCAGTATCAACACTCTTATGGAGGCCGGCGTCGACTCTGCCGATATCCTTATTTCAGTCACCGCTTCTGACGAACTGAATCTCCTCTGCTGCCTCATCGCACAGAAAACAGGCCGCTGCCAGACCATCGCCCGCGTCAGGAATCCCGTTTACAGCCAGGAAATAGGATTTATTAAAGAAAAGCTTGGAATTTCCATGATCATCAATCCGGAGCTTGCTGCCGCACGGGAGATATCGAGGCTGCTGCGTTTCCCGGCAGCGATCAAGATCGACGCCTTCTCCAAGGGACGTGTGGAACTTCTTAAATTCAAAGTGCTCCCCGAGTTTGGTCTGGATGGGATGACCATTTCCCGCATCACAGAAAAATACCGCTGCGACATTCTTTTCTGCGCCATCGAAAATAAAGACGAACTGTCCATCCCCGGCGGAGATCATGTCATACATGACGGAGACTTTGTTTCGATTATCGCCACGCCTCAGAACACCGCGCAGTTTTTCAAAAAAATCGGTCTGAAGACACATCAGGTAAAAAACGCTCTGATCATAGGCGGAGGAACGATCTCTGTATATCTTGCCAAAATGCTTTCCGATATCAGGATACCGGTAAAAATCATCGAGCAAAACTTTCAGCGCTGCGAGTATCTCAGCGAACAGCTCCCTGATGCAACTATAATTAACGGAGACGGAACCAACCGTTCCCTTCTTATTGAAGAGGGGCTGGAAACGGCGGAGTCCTTTGTTACGCTTACAAATCTTGACGAGGAAAATATTTTTCTTCCCCTGTTTGCCAGAAAAGTTTCAAAAGCCAAACTGGTGGCTAAAGTCAACCGTTTACCTTATACGGACATTATCGACGAGCTGGATATCGGAAGCGTAATTTATCCCAAATATCTGACCGCCGATATGATCCTCAGATATGTGAGGGCCATGCAGAACACCATTGGAAGTAATGTGGAAACCCTTTACCATATCCTGGATAATCAGGCGGAAGCTCTGGAATTCAATATCCGGGATGATTCTCCGGTTGTAGGGATCCCTCTGGCCGATCTGAAACTGAAAGACAATCTCCTTGTATGCTGTCTGACCCGGCACGGCGCTGTAAGCATCCCCAGAGGACAGGATACCATTCAGATCGGCGACAACGTGATCATCGTAACAACGCACAAAGGACTCCGGGATATCTGTGATATCCTTGAGAAGTAAGGTACAAAAAATGAATTATCGGATTATTCTTTATATCACAGGATGGGTGTTCAACCTGCAGGCCATATTTATGGTGCTTCCCTGTATCACAGCGCTTATTTATCAGGAAGAGGAAATCTATGATTTTCTGATTCCCATCCTGATCTGTCTTGCGGTGGGCATTCTTCTTACCCGGAAGCGACCTGCCAACAAAGTATTCTATATCAAGGACGGATGTGTCGCAGTTGCTTTGAGCTGGATCATTCTCAGTATTACCGGGGCGCTGCCCTTCATTATAAGCGGAAGTATTCCCCATCCCATCGACGCCATCTTTGAAACCGTATCCGGCTTCACAACCACCGGTTCCAGCATTCTTACGAATGTGGAAGTCCTCCCTAAGAGCATTATTTTCTGGAGAAGTTTCACCCACTGGATCGGGGGGATGGGAGTTCTGGTATTCCTGCTCTCCCTTCTTCCCCTGGCCGGCGGTTATCATATGAACCTGATGCGGGCGGAAAGTCCCGGACCTTCTGTAAGCAAACTGGTTCCCAAAGTGCAGTCCACAGCCAAAATCCTGTATACTATTTATTTCGGAATGACTGTCATGCAGATCATCTTCCTTCTTATCGGAAGAATGCCGTTGTTCGACGCATTGTGCATCACTTTCGGATCTGCGGGAACAGGAGGCTTCGGCATCAAAAATGACAGTATGGGAAGCTACAGCACATACTGTCAGATCATAACCACTATATTTATGATAGCTTTCGGCGTGAATTTCTCCGCATACTATCTGATCCTGAAGAAAAAATTCCGTCAGGCTATCGCGATTGAGGAAGTCCGATGTTATCTTGGCATCATTGCCGCGGCCATTGTGATCATAGCCATAAATACCAGGCATCTGTTTTCCGGAATCGGGACAGCCGTACAGCAGGCTGCTTTTCAGGTGGGTTCTATTATCACAACTACCGGTTATTCCAGCACTGACTTTAACCAGTGGCCGTCTTTATCCAAGGCTGTTCTGGTGCTTCTGATGTTTATCGGGGCCTGTGCCGGAAGCACGGGAGGCGGAATTAAAGTATCCAGGATCCTCCTGCTCTGTAAAGCCGCAGGAAAAGAGCTCCAGCATTATCTCCATCCCAGTTCCGTAAAGAAGCTGAAAATGGACGATAAACCGGTATCCCACGAAATGCTGCGGTCCACCAATATTTTCCTCAGTGTATATCTGATCATTTTTGCCGCTTCCATACTGATCGTGGCGATTGATAATTTTGATCTGGTAAGCACGTTTACCGCTGTCGCGACTACGCTGAATAATATCGGACCCGGTCTGGAAGTTGCCGGACCTCTGGGAAATTTCAGTTCCTTCTCCTATCTGTCCAAGAGTGTGATGATTTTTGACATGCTGGCAGGAAGGCTTGAAATTTTCCCGCTGCTTCTGCTCTTCTGCAGAGGTACATGGAAAAAATTCTAAAATCAGATTTTAGATTATTTTCACATTTTCTTCAAATACACATCACAATTTCTTCACATTTATACTGTATATTACTAAACATAGAAAGCGATAAGCTTTCTATACAAATATTTTTCTTTTTCATACGCGCCGGTACGAAAGTACCGGCCTCCTTCCATTTATGGAGGTTTTTTCCTCATAATAAACGAGCCAGGATCTTCACGATCCTGGCTCTCTTTCATTCTCATTACTGCAGGTTCTCACTGATCACCTGCCAGATACTACTGTTTTCGAATCCCAATTTCCACTGAGCCACACCGGCCAGCTCATATTTGGGAATCAGTTTGACTTTCTCTGCGATCGACTGGGCATCCTCCAGCCAGATCTCATAGGTGGAATCCTGCGTCTCATAAGTTCCATAATTCTGTCCCACGCTTCCGTCCCACACAGTCTGTACATTGTTCTCGGTTATTACCTGCTGCGCCTGATCCATTCCGATCGCTTCACTTGTCAGCGCTCCCCCGGTGGTCTTCCAGAGTCTGGTGTAGAAAGGAATCGCAAGAATAGTCCTCTCCGCAGGAACCTCTGCCAGCGTATCTTGTACGCCCTTCTCCACCCATGGAAGGGAGGCAACAGATCCGGCCTCTGTCGAGCCCACATAATGCTCGTCATATCCCATGATGATCACATAGTCAACAACCTGACCCTGTTCTCTTCTGTCATAATGGCTGGTAAAATCTTCCGGGACAGGATTGTCTACAGAGAGTACCAGATTATTCTTATGACATTCGATAGACAGTTCCCTGAGAAACTCAAGAAAATGAGGACCGGCGTCTTCGCTTAAAGTCTCAAAGTCAACATTGATTCCATCCAGCCCCACGTTCTGCGCCGCCGCCATCAGCTGACTGATGATATTCTGGCGTGAGGAGAGCTGAGAAAGAGTCTCTGTGGTGCTTACATCAGCGGTAAAGTTGTCGATAAGCCCCCATACCTGCATTCCTTTCTCATGAGCGGCGTTCACATATTCCGCTGAGGATATGTCGGCAATATTACCCGCGGTATCCTGAAGATAGAACCAGGTGGGTGAGATCACATTCACCCCGCTGACATTGGCTGTCGCGTCGGCAAAATATGCGTTCGCTTCCTGTGTTGTCACCTGATGCCAGGAAAGGTTAACCGGTTCCTCCGAGGTAAGATAGGTATATTCCTCTTTCTGGAAGTCTCTGGAAAACTCGGTTACAGAAGGTTCTGATATATCTGTCTTCCATACATAACCTACATATCCGTCCATAGTGGCAACCTGCGCCCATTCTTCCAGACCTTCCATATATATAAGTGTATCGCCTTTTTTTACTTCTGTGAGTACCGGAGATTTGATTCCTCCCCTGTAGCGGACATATGTATCTTTCTCTGCCTGCACTGTATTCACATCAGAAAACTGGTACTGAATCGCTACTCTTGAAGGATTCTCGCTCATATATACGTCAAGATCTGTATATTTCTGCACAAAGGGCAGGCTGAGATAAACGTTTCCGTCTTTCAGCCATACGTCGCTGTCCCCGTTCCCGGAAGCGGGATAATACTGAAGTTCCGACGGGGTGGCATACAGGATCTGCTGGTTGGCTGCATCCCAGTAATACCTCTGGTTCAGATAGGTATTGACAAGATTAAGGGGCAGATACAGTTGATCGCCTGATATCTGGGCTCTCTCCTCCATAATATCGGTGCCCAGGACCACAATCGCCTCTCCCTCCTGTGCCGTACCGTAGTATTCTGTCAGATCCATGTGTTCCCTGGTGGGAATATATTTCATAACAACCTGAGCACCCAGACCGATCACTGTGAGAAGCAGAATAAGTCCGCACACAACGATCACGGGTATGTATTGTTTTTTCATTCGCTTTTTCATCAGATTCTCCCTTTGATCCATATTTTATCAGTCTTTCAGATGGCCTTCCGAAAAGACATGGTTTATATTATAACATATTTTGATATGAATGCATTAGAAAAATAGAGTTTTTACATTTTTTTCACATTTGGCGACATAACATGTTTCCGAGGACTTCTCCGCCCGGTCAGGCACGAAAGGGGAACTCAGCCTCTGCGGAGAAGTCCCTTTTTCTTATGTTCTTCTCTGTTTTAAGGTGTTACAGGACCGTTCAAAACAGAATATGATTTCTGTGTGATATATTTCCTCTCTTCCTCCTTTCTTCTTAATATTTGCAGAAAGCACCAAAATCTGAAGAAAATATCTCCCCGGCAGTATCGGATTTTATCGTTTATTATGGGAATTGTCCGGCTTCTGCAGCAAGAATGCTGTATGAAAAAAAACAAGCCATGAAATGTAAGTTCGTAAAAATGGTTATATGCAAGCGGCTTCTGCGCTTTGCGGTGATCCATACACATCCGGAGGATCTCTTCATATTTTATTATACCCGGTATCTTACCGGATGCAATAGTTTTCGTCAATTTATAAAAAATTTTCGATTTTGTTTCCAAATATTTTATAATCAGGTAATTTGTATTTCTTTACAATCCGCATATTAGTGGTTATAATATATGCTAAGTTGGAATGTATTTTTTCTAATAGGATGTGATAATATGAAAATTGAAAAAATCAACGAAAACCAGATCCGCTGCACCCTTACACGGGAGGATCTTGAGCTTCATCAGATCAAGCTCAGCGAACTTGCTTACGGCAGTGAGAAGGCCAAGAAGCTTTTCCGGGATATGATGCAGCAGGCTCAGATACAGTTTGGATTTGAAGCTGATAATATTCCTCTGATGATCGAAGCGATTCCGGTCAATCTGGACAGCATCATCCTGATCATTACCAAGGTGGAGGATCCCGAAGAACTTGATACACGTTTTTCGAAATTCACCCCTTATAATAAAGACCGCAGTCAGGCGGAACCCATTCAGCTGGACGGAGCCGACAGCATCATAGATTTCTTCCAGAAACTCCGTGATTCCAGCCGTGCCAAGAGCCAGTCCAGGAAGTCATCTTCCCAGGCGGAAGCAGATGACAACGCCGCGGTTTCCGATGTGAATCTTATCCGGCTGTACACATTCTCCTGTCTGGATGATGTTATCGGCGCTTCACACGGGCTTAACGGTTTCTTTGACGGCGAGAATACTTTATACAAAGAAGTACACAACGGCAGATATCATCTGGTCCTTCACCAGTCTGAATATTCACCGGAGGAATTCAACAAGATCTGCAACATTCTCTCTGAATACGGTAAAGGTAAGGCGTTCTCTCCTGCAGGAGAGGCCTATCTGAAAGAACACGGGGAACTTATTTCACCCAATGCTCTTCAGCAGCTTGCGCAGATTTGATCTTACCTGTATTCAGTCGGAATCCGTAATTTTCAAAACAGGCTATTCCAACATAACAAAAGGGCGTTCCCTAACGGAATGCCCTTTCATTTCATCATTATTTATTCTCCAAGAAAGTCATTGATCTGCTGAACAAGGATATCTGCATCCATTCCATGAACCATGGCGGCCTCTTCCAGAGATTCCATCTGTGAGGAAGGGCATCCGATGCAGTGCATACCTGCTCTCATCAGGATCGCGGCAATATTGGGATCTATTGCAAGCAGCTGACCGATCAGTGTTTCTTTTGTAACCTTAGCCATTATTATTTCCTCCTTTTTGATATGCAGAATATATCTGTCATTCTTCCGCGGCATTGAACAATCCGCGGCACATCTAATTATAATACATATTTTATCCGGAATCAACGAAAAGACTATAAAATTATGTTTATAATTTTATACTTGTATTCCTTGAAAAGATATATTAGAATAACCATATAGAACCTGCAAAGGTACTAACGAGAAAAAAGGAGGATTGTTATTATGGCATATGTTATTTCTGACGAATGTGTAAGCTGTGGTACATGCGAAAGCGAGTGCCCGTCCGAAGCTATCTCCGAAGGCGCAGAGCATTACGAGATTGATCCCGATGCATGTGTTGACTGCGGTACATGCGCAGATGTCTGTCCGACAGAAGCTATTCATCCGGGTGAATAATTAATTTACAAAGAGACAGTGCCGTCCGGTTCATTTTATTGTGAACGGGCGGCACTGTTTTTTAGTTTTGTTTTCTTCTGTTTTTCCTGTCGGCGGACGCCGCTGCTTCGCGCCTGGCCATCTGCTGTCTGCGGATCGCCAGGTCCAGTGACCGGCAGCGTTCCTCGTCTTCATTCTTGGAGTGTATTTCCTGGGTGATCAGCCGCTCCAGGATTGCCTGAAATTCCAGGATCTTGGGATTCATATCCTCACCCGCTCCGCAAATGTCCTGAAACGCTTCTGCGCCGCACTCTTCTTCCGCGGCTGCCTCTATATTTCTATCCGGAGCTGCCTGTGCAGCGGTTTCAGGATCTTCCTGTGTTCTTTCCTGTTTTGCGGATTCTCCTTCCAGAAGTTTTATCCTGCTCTCTGCTGAACCGGGGGCAATGCGGGCAATCTGAGGGATCAGATCCTTAATCGCCCGAAGCTGTAATCCCCGTTTCTTCAGTTCTTTAATATTCATAAATGTCTGAATATCATATCCGGTGTAGTAGCGATGGCCAAGTTCATTCCGCTGGATGCGGAGTTCCAGTTCGTCTTCCCAGTAACGCAGGACATAGGACTTCACGCCTGTCATCTCGGCTGCCTGTCTGACGGTATATCTTGTCTCCATACCGCACCTCCTTATGAAATTCAATAAATTTATTATAACAGAGTGCGGGATGATTTCAACCTAAAGTGTTCGACATTCTTCGCCCCGCTCTTCGAGCCGTGCTTTCAGCTCGTGACATTAGTCACTCGCTGACCGGGCTTCGCCCTATACAATCAAAAACGAGTGAGTCCAAAGGAATGCAAGCATTCCCGGACTCACTCGTTTCCGATTGTGCACGGCTCTACTTTTTCATGTTTACGAACTGGGTGTATCTTGGCAGCCATACGAGTTCGATGGTTCCGATGGGGCCGTTTCGCTGTTTAGCGATTATAACTTCTGCTATGTCTTTCTTTTCTGTATCTTTATGGTAGTAATCGTCTCTGTAAAGGAACATTACCACGTCGGCGTCCTGCTCGATCGCTCCGGACTCTCGAAGATCCGAAAGCATGGGCCTGTGGTCGGGACGCTGTTCCACTGCACGGCTGAGCTGTGACAGCGCGATCACCGGTACGTTCAGTTCACGGGCGAGCGCTTTCAGTGAACGGGAAATCTCAGAAATTTCCTGCTGTCTGGAATCGCTTTTTCCGCTTCCGCTCATCAGCTGAAGATAATCGATCATGATAATCCCCAGGTTATATTCCAGTTTGTATTTCCGGCATTTGGAACGGAGTTCCGCAATGCTGATTCCCGGCGTATCGTCTATGATCAGATTGGAACGGCCTATGATATCCGCGCCTTCCACCAGTTTGGTCCAGTCTTCATCTTTCAGATTTCCGGTACGCATATTCTGTGAATCCACATGAGATTCCATGGCAAGCAGTCGGTTTACCAGCTGTTCTTTAGACATCTCCAGACTGAATATCGCCACAGTGATATCCTTGCGGAAAGCCATATACTGGGCAATGTTCAATACGAAGGCCGTCTTTCCCATGGAGGGACGGGCTGCGATCAGTACCAGGTCGGAGGCGTGCATACCAGACGTTTTGTAATCCAGGTCTACGAATCCCGTGGGTAATCCTGTAACGCTGCCTTTCAGTTTGGACGCCTTTTCAATGTTATTGATGGCGTTCAAAACCACCTGCTGGATGGGAACAAAATCGCCGCCGATGTTCCTCTGAAGAACCTGAAAAAGCTTTTTTTCTGATTCCTCCAGGATCATTTCCGTGCTGTCCTTCTCAAGATAACAGCTGTTTGCAACCTCCTCGGACGCCTTGATCAGCTTCCGGAGCACGGCTTTCTCACTTACGATGTTGGCATAGTACTTTACATTCGCCGATGTGGGAACCGCCTCAAGAAGTTCCCTCACATACTCCATACTGCTGATATCCGGCGGGAGATCTTTTTCTTTCAGCCTGTTCTGAAGAGTAACCGGGTCTACCGGCTGGCCTTCATTGCAGAGTTCCACCATGGCGTCAAAGATGATGCCGTACTGATTCTGATAGAAATCGTCGCTGGTCAGGATCTCTGAAGCGACCAGTATCGCATCCCTGTCCATCAGCATGGAACCGATCACAGACTGTTCCGCTTCTATGCTGTGGGGAAGTATTCTCTTGATCAGAGCCTCTTCCATATCCTGTACTCCTTTAGATTATGCTTCCTTGATCCATACCTTCAGGCTTCCTGTCACCTTGGGGTGAAGTTTCACAGGAACCTGTGTAACTCCCAGATTTTTAATCGGCGACGGGAGCTGCAGTTTCTTCTTGTCAATATCCAGTCCCAGCTGGTCTTTTGCCGCTTCGGAAATTTCTTTGGTGGAAACAGAACCAAAGGTTCTGCCGCCCTGGCCCACTTTCAGGGTAAGGATGATTTCCTTATCTTCCAGATCTTTTGCAAAAGCTCTGGCAGCTTCCAGATTCTCCTGCGCAACTTTCTCTTCATTCGCTTTCTGGAGTTTCAGATCGTTAAGATTCTTCGGCGTAGCCTCCACGCCCAGTCTCTTCGGCAGGATGAGATTACGGGCATATCCATCGCTGACATTTACGATTTCTCCCTTTTTTCCAAGAGATTTAACATCTTCCAACAAAATCACTTTCATTTTAAACTGTCTTCCTCCTGATACATCTCGTCAATGATGCCTTTCAGCATCTCTTTTACATTTTCGATAGACTCTTTCACCTGAGCGCCGGCAATATTGATGTGGCCGCCGCCTCCCATCTTCTCCATCATAAGCTGCACATTGATCTCATCAATGGCGCGCGCGCTGATGTAAACTTCTCTGTTATAGGTAGTAAGAACAAAGGAAGCCTTCACGCCGGCAATGTTCAAAAGCTCATTGGCGGCCTGCGCGCCTACGACGGTAGGACTTTCCAGGCCTTCACTGGGGCATACGGCAATAGCGAAACATTCCCGGTAAATCTCTGCGGAACGCACCGCCTCCGCTTTCGCCTTATAGGAGTCAAAATTATCCCTGAGCATCTTGCGTACTCTGGTCATATCCGCACCGCTGCGGCGGAGAAAAGCTGCCGCCTCAAAAGTACGCACACCGGCCCGGGTGATAAAATTGTTCGTGTCGATGATAATTCCGGCATAAATGCAGTCGGCCTCGATATTCCTCAGACGAAGGTCGTCGGAGAAATACTGCAGGATCTCGGCAACCATCTCACAGGTAGAGGACGCATAGGGTTCCACATAGGAAAGCACCGCATTCTCGATGATTTCATTGCCCCGGCGGTGATGATCCAGAACCACAACCGTCTTCGTCATGTACAGAAGATCCTGACACTCGGTATAGCTGGGTTTGTTGGTATCCACAACCACAACAACCGTATTGTCGTCAACCAGTTCCATAGCCTGTTCCCGGTCAATGAACATGGACGGTTCATACTCCGGATTGTTGAGATATCCGGCAATAAGCGGCCGGATAGAAGTCGACGGATCATTGACAACAATATGAACCGGTTTGCCCAGAGTTTTTCCCGCGCGGTAAATTCCGATCGCGGCGCCGAGAGCGTCCACATCCGTGATCTTATGTCCCATGACAACGACCCGTTCTTTGGTGCTCATGAATTCCTTCAGGGCCTGAGCTTTCACACGGGCTTTCACGCGTGTGGTTTTTTCCATCTGCTGCGATTTGCCGCCGAAATATGTGATATTATCGCCGTTCTTGATGACTACCTGATCGCCGCCGCGGCCCAGCGCCATCTCGATAGCAATACGGCAGTATTCATAATTCTGAAGATAATTGGCCGCGTTTAAACCGATACCGATACTGAGAGTCACTGTCATCTCGTTGCCGATATTCACGGTCTTGACCTCGTCCAGAATGTGGAATTTCTGGGCTTTCAGCGCTTCCAGGGAACTCTGGCGCATGATAAGGAAATACTTGTCCTTCTCAAGCTTTTTTACAAGGCCGTCATAGTTGGAAAAGTATTTGGTGATCTTTCTGTCGATCAGGGCGATCAGCAGTGACCTTCTGACGTCCTCCACACTCTCCAGAGCTTCCTCATAGTTATCAAGGTAGGCCAGTGCCAGCACGAGTTTATTATCCTCGTTGGCCTGCATATATTCCCGCAGTTCAGTCTCATCATAAAGATACATTGCGATAAGACTGGTAGTTTCCGGAAGATCTTCCAGGATTTTGGCGTGAACCATATCCTCGCCCAGCCGGATCCGCTGCATGGAGATCCGGTATATCCGGTCGCCTACCTGCGTACTGATCTCAGATATATCCTGTTCTTCAGAAACGGGAAGTTTATCGGGAGTCACGTCCGCAAAGATCGTATTCACATTCTTCCTGTAATACTGATCCTTCCCGGTCAGTTCGGAAAATTCCTTATTGGACCAGATCATCCTGCCTTCTATATCCATGACTGCATACGGCAGAGCCAGATCTTCCAGAACCCGCTTCTCCAGAACCTCATACTGGCTGGCAAAAGCAATCAGATCATTAAACATCTGCGGTCTGTGATACAGCAGGATCCCTACGGCGCACACCGCGTAAATCAGTGTGCCCAGAGTCACCACCAGACCTGCTTTACAATCGATCATATAAACCAGAACGTTCAGTGCGATCAGCAGGACCGTCAGGTATAAAGGCCATCGGGTAAGATGTTTTAAATGTCCTCTTAATTTGAATTTATTATTCATAACCTTCATTACCAATCATTTCATAAAAAAAATTAACAAGAACCTGTTTCCTATTATAACAGATTCCTGCTTATTTTACCATATGAATCTGAAAATGCCGCTGTCAGCTCTCTGACAGCGGCATCTGAAATTAGTCCT
>DWXL01000130.1 GCA_019119235.1 Candidatus Blautia excrementigallinarum
TTGACTCTCGGATTCGTCATTCCCTCTCCGCCGTATTCCTTCCGGTCAGTATTGAAGATTTCCTTATATTTTCCGTGGAAGGGCACTCCCACCTGATATTTCTCATAGGGAATTCCCGCGAAATTGAATACCGCGAGGATCGTCTCTTCCGGTTTGTCCGTCTTGCGGAGGAAAGTAAGGACATTTTCCTCATATTTCATCAGCTGGATCCACTCGAATCCGTCATAGTCGTCGTCCTTCTCATAGAGAGCCGGATGTGATCTGTACAGCCCGTTCAGATCACCGATAAACGCCGCGAGTTCGCCGGTCACTTCTCTGTCCGGGGCAGTCATCTTGCATCCCGGATGAAGGGTCAGATAAGTATAGGCGGCTTTTACCTGAGCGATCTTCTGTGCCGTGTTTCCCGGCAGTCTTTCCATGAAATTCTCCAGGCTGCCCACATCTCTCGTTCCAAGGGTAAGGATATAGTGTTCACTGTAGGCGTATATCATGGACAGGGTAAGCTGGTCGTGAGCCTCTTTTCTCTCCAGGGGATCTCTGGAAAGATAATCCAGAAAATCTTTCGTCCATCCCTGATTCCACTTGTAGTCAAAGCCCGGATGATCGTCTTCCACACTCTCGGTAAGCTCGGGCCACAGCCCGTCCTCCTGGGCGATAAGCAGCGCTCCGGGGATATTTTTCTTCACGACAGAATTCAGATGTTTCAGGAACTCCAGCGCCGCGAGATTTTCGTTGGTTCCGTATATATTCGGAGTCCACTGGCCCGGTTCCCTGCCGTAATCCAAGTACAGCATGGCGTCCACATCGTCGAACCTTAAGCCGTCCGCGTGATAAACCTCCAGCCAGTAAAAGGCGTTGGCGATCAGGAAATCCAGCACCATGGGGCTTTCGTAATTATAGAGCAGCGTTCCCCACATGGGATGCACCGCCGCGGACGGATCCGCGATCTCATAAAGGGGAGTTCCGTCAAAAAGTTCCAGTCCTCCTTCTGTTCTCGGGAAAGCGGCCGGCGTCCAGTCCAGGATCACGCCGATCTCTTCTTTATGAAGCTCATTGACAAACCTGTTAAAATCCTCCGGCAGCCCGAATCTTCTGTCCACCGCGTAATATCCGTATGTGGAATAGGGGCCTGCGGCGTCATCCAGATACGCCGTTACCGGATGAAGCTCCACATGAGTATAGCCAAGTTTCTTTGCGTGGGCGGCAAGTTCTCCGCCGTCTTTCCACTGATGGATATCTGTCTCCAGAATAGTCAGCGGCTGTTTTCTGTCCCCGTATTTCTTACGGTTCTTCATCCAGGCGTCGTCATCCCAGGTGAATTTCTTCAGGTCGGCCACCACGGAAGCGCTGGCGGGAGGACATTCCACTGCCGCGCCGTAGGGATCGGTTTTCCATTTTACCTCTCCGCCCTTTATTTTGATCTCATATTTATAAAGATCCCCTGCCTTGGCTTCGGGCACAAAAAGCTCGAAAATGCCGGACATAGGCATCCTGTGCATGATGTGGCGCCTACCGTCCCATTTGTTAAAATCGCCCACCACGCTGACGCTTACCGCATTGGGCGCCCAGACCACGAAGCTGACGCCTTTCGTTCCGTTTACCGTCACAGGATGGGCTCCCAGCTTGTCGTAGGCGTGATAATAAACGCCCGCGCAGAAAGCCTTTTCCTCATCTTCTGTGATCTGCCCGTCAAAGGCGTAGGGATCTGCGTATTCTTCTGTCTCCCCGTCTTTCGTCACAAGGAATTTGTATGCGGGGATCTTACGTCCGGGAATAAGAGCCGCGAAATAACCCGCCTCGTCTTCCTGTTCCGTCGGATATGTCCTGCCGCCTGATTCTATTTCCACCTTCTCCGCATCCGGGAAGAAGCCCTGGATCAGAACGCCCTCCGGGGTAAGCCTGGGGCTCATCACGTCTCTGGGCGACGCCTCTTCTCCGTATACAACAGCCTCTATTCTCGGCCAGTCCATATAATCGTATGCTTTCACGTCCATTATTCCCTCCTCCAATCTTTATATCAGGGCCAGAAGACTCCTGACAGATTCAGTCCTGTTATAGATTCAGTTTATCATTTTTTTCGGTAAAAATAAAGAATATAACGAAATTTGTTTGACAAAATCACTTTACTACGATAAATTGGATATATGGACATTTCCCGGTTTTCCGGGAGTGTTTTCGTAAGTGTTAAGGAGGGATTCTTATTATGCAGAACAGGTTATTTGACGTGACAGCTCTCGGCGAGCTGCTTATTGATTTTACTGAAAACGGCACAAGCGCCCAGGGCAATCCTCTCATGGAGGCCAATCCCGGCGGCGCTCCCTGTAATGTTCTTGCCATGCTGGAACGCCTTGGCAAGAAGACGGCTTTCATCGGCAAAGTGGGAAAAGATATGTTCGGCAACCAGCTGAAGGCCGCTGTGGAAGAGGTGGGAATCGACACAAGGAATCTGATCATGGATGAAAACGTCCACACCACCCTTGCCTTTGTACACACCTATCCGGATGGAGACAGGGATTTTTCCTTCTACCGCGATCCCGGCGCGGACATGATGCTGACCAAAGACGAGGTGCAGAAGGAGCTTATTGAAAACTCCCGTATTTTCCACTTCGGCACACTCTCTTCCACTCATGAGGGCGTCCGCGAGGCAACCCGCCGCGCCATCGAACTTGCGAAGGAGGCCGGATGTATCATAACTTTCGACCCTAATCTCCGCCCGCCTCTCTGGAAGTCGCTGGACGACGCCAGAAAAGAAATCGAATACGGCATGACGAAATGCGACGTGCTGAAGATTTCCGACAATGAAGTGGAATTTCTCTTCGGAACCACAGACTATGACAAAGGGGCTGCCATGATCCGTGAGAAATATAATATTCCTCTTGTGCTTATCACCATGGGAAAAGACGGCAGCCGTGCGTATTACAAAGATCTCCGTGTTGAGGCGGCGCCCTTCCTTCAGGAGAACACCATCGAAACCACCGGAGCGGGCGACACCTTCTGCGCAAGCACACTGAACTATGTTCTGGAGCACGGCCTTGAGGATCTCACAGAAGAAAATCTGAAAGAACTCCTCACATTCGCCAACGCCGCCGCTTC
>DWXL01000131.1 GCA_019119235.1 Candidatus Blautia excrementigallinarum
CTTTCGGTAATAATCAAGAGCCATTACGATCTTGAATGTAGAACCGGGAGGATACTGTCCCATGGTTGCCCGGTTCAGAAGGCTGCTGTTCGTCTCGTCGCTTACCAGCCAGTCCCAGTTCTCCCCGAGGGAGTTGGGGTCGAAGTCCGGTTTGCTGACCATGGCGAGGATCTTCCCTGTGTCCGGCTCCATAACGACAACCGCGCCCCTCCTGTCGCCCAGAGCGTAATACGCCGTGGTCTGCAGATCTGCCCGCAGGGTGGAGATCACAGTATCTCCCATATTCTTCCGACCCAGGAATTCATTCTTCATCTGACTGAGAAAAAACTCATGGGAACTGAGAAGCTGGAAGTTGGCTTCGGATTCCAGCCCGCTCTTGCCGTGGGTATCGTATCCGATCACATGGGAGAAAACATTGGCGTAAGGATAGACCCTGTCTTCTGTCCCGTCGTCATACACGTCGGTCCTGGCCAGAACTTCCCCGTCGGAGGAAAGGATCTCGCCTCTGATTACCCTGTCGGAAAACGTGTCCTGTCTTGTATTGTACGGACTGTTAATAAAAGTTTCACTTTTGGCTGCATCGAAATAGATAAGGTAAGCGATCAAACCGGCAAATATGATTACAAAAAAAGCGGAAACAAAACTGTACTCCCTGTTTCTGGAACGTTTTTTCTTATATTTCTTCGGATCTGCGAGCTTCCTCTCTCTCCCGGATTCTCTGTACAGCCTCTTTTCTTCGTCTCTCAAATTCTTCGTCCTCGTCTTCTCTTAAAATATAAAGTCCCTGGATAATGGCAAGCATAAGTATGGTGCTCATGACTGAACTTCCTCCGTAGCTCACAAGAGGAAGGGTAACGCCTGTCATGGGGATGAACTTGGTGGCTCCTCCAATGGTAAGGAATACCTGGAAGGCATATTCTGTTCCCAGTCCCAGGGCGATCAGCTTATAAAAAGGATTCTTGATCCTCAGGGCAATATTCACGATCATCAGGAAAAAGCTCATGCATACCAGGATCAGACAGATCGCGAAAATCCCTCCCAGCTCTTCACAGATAGCGCTGAAGATAAAATCGTTCTTCACCACAGGAATGGATTCGGGAGATCCCTGGCAAAGTCCCATACCGAACCATCCCCCCGTTCCGATGGCAAAAAGAGACTGTACGATCTGGTATCCCTCATTCTCATAAACAGCCATGGGGTCCTTCCAGGCTGATACTCTCTGGCGGACATGACCAAAAAGAAAATAGGCGACAACAGAAGCGCCTGCCCCTCCGGCCAGCCCAAGAGCAAGATATCCCGGCCGTCTGGTGGAAACATAAACCATGATAAGGTACGCCGCGAAAAAGATGACCGCGCTTCCCAGGTCTCTGGAAAGCACAAGAATACCCACATGCAGAGCTGCGACGACAGTTGCCTTAACCACAGCAGAGAAACTGGTGTCTCTGGATAAAAGGGCCGCCATAAAAAATACAAAGGTGATCTTGATCGCTTCAGACGGCTGGATTCCCATAAGAGAAAGCTTCGCGCCATAGCTTGTCTGCGCCAGAAGGAATACCGCCGCCAGAAGAACGATACCGATCCCGGCGTAAACCCAGGTCAGACGCCGCAGAAATTTCATCCTGCGGATCAGTACGGGAATCACCAGCGCGACAGCGCTGCCGGCAGCAGCGATCAGAAGCTGTCTGGTCGCCGTATCGATATCCAGACGGCAGAGCATGATAAATCCCACGCTCAAAAGCATGCACATATTATTCAGTAAAAGAAGAGATGCTTTACTGTACAGCACGCGGTAAAGAATCTGTACAGCCGCGAAAAAAGCCAGCATTTCCACATAAAACTGTATGACTCTGAAATCAAATGTTTTCAGAAAGATCACCAGAAACGCAGTGAAATCCATAAAAAATATAAGGATCAGCTGCTGCCCTAAAAGTTCGTTCCTCTCTTCTTCATCCTGTTGTCTTACTGTATAAAAGCAATGAAAAGTGTAAATGATCATCAAAGTGAGGATCAGATACTTGGATAATTCTACAATAACATTGATCATATGCCTTATTCGGCTCCTCTTTTAAAATGTCCTTTCGTGTATTCCCTGTCGGCAGGCTTTTGTCCAGAGAGATACACATCAGAAAATTCGCGGAAGATCCTGTCTGTTTCCTCAGGAGATTCCATGGTAAAGGAGAGTCTCAGCGCAGACACTCCCAGTGCTCTTACCTGCCTGCATTCCTTCAGAAGTCCAAAAGGAATACTGTTATACAGAATATTATAACAATAACGCTTCTTTTCTGTATTTCCTGTTTTCCGGGGATCACAGACGCAGGCGCTTACAAATTCTTTACCATAGCGGTCTTTCAGCACCATAAAACTTTCTTTTCTGTCGCAGCCAAGAAGATTCTTTCTCACACACTGCGCGGATTCCATAAGCGGAAGATATCCGTAGATCAGCATTTCGCTTCCGGAATTGTTTCTGTGGCGCAGTTCTTTTTCGTTCAGTTCCAGAGGCAGGGTTGTCCTGAGAATATTCTGTTCCTTCCAGAAAGCCACAGCCTCATTATTCCATGTATACAAAGAAGCGTCGGCCACACAGTACTTCTGCCAGCCTTTCTCTTTCAGAACTCCATAGTCCTCCAGATTTCTGACAAGGAATCCCCGCATTCCCGCAGAAATCCATTTTTCCGCGGCGGACAGAAATTCCCCGGGAACTGCTCCTCTTGAAACGTAAGGCATGGACAGATAAAGTTCTTTATCATTCTGTACCCCTCTGTCCATGAAGATACGCATAACGTCAAACGGAAGATAAAGTCCTGTCAGGTCCCTGTTCGCCAGAAGGATCTCTGCCTGCTCTTTCGTTTCACAGGACGCATACAGCTTCGGCAGCGATTCCGGCGCTTTTCGGCGCTCTTCCTTTTCGTATACCGGAAGGGAAGGTTCTTCTCTGTGAAAAGGCTGTACCAGTTCCTCTTCGAGAAGAGAAACGGCGCTTCTGCGGAGTTCATTAAGGACTCCCGTGGGAACAAAAATATTGTCTCCCATCTGTATATCCAGATGATCCCAGGCAAACTCGGTATTGCCGAGTTTATTCATCTGACTGCGGACTCTGGCCTCTTCCACGGGATGTTCCTTCGCATACTGCACTTCTCCAAGAGCGGCAGTCACACGAACAGTTTTCTCTCCGTCATTATGCTCTGAATCCTCAGAATATCTCCCCGGACGGGAACAGGACAGTTCAAGTATAGCAGGACTTTCCGGATAAAGAATTAAATTCCCGTTAATTTTTTCTTTTGATTTTCTTAATTCCACAGAAACGCTGCCGGTCTTCTTTTCGTTGGTAAAAGCCATCATATCCGAACCGTTATGCTGCCTGTAATATCCGTAACAGGAACCGCCCCTGCTGAAAACGTCGAGCAGCTCTCTTCTGTCCTTTTCTGACACACAATATTCTTCCGGATTTTTCTCATAAATATCAAGATATTTCCGGTACATACCGGTTACATGGGCAGTATATTCCGGCTGTTTCATCCTTCCCTCTATTTTAAGTGATACCACGCCTGCGCGGATGATCTCCGGAAGAATGTCAAGAGTACAGATATCCTTAAGACTCAAAGGACAGATATCTTTTCCACCTTTCCTTCGTCCTTTCTCATCCATAACCTGATAAGGAAGACGGCATGGCTGGGCACATCTGCCCCTGTTGCCGCTGCGTCCGCCCAGGATACTGCTCATGAGACACTGTCCGGATATACTGTAACAGAGAGCGCCGTGAATGAACGCTTCAATCTCGAGAGGACTTTCCCCATGCATCCGCTCAATCTCCTCCAGGCTCAACTCTCTCGCCGCAACCACCCGGGAAACTCCAAGTTCTTCCAGAAATCTCATCCCCTCCGGCCCGGTTACAGCCATCTGCGTACTTGCATGTACCGGAAGATCCGGAAAAGTACGGCGAATAAACCGGAGCACTCCCAGATCCTGGACGAGTACGGCGTCAAGCCCCTCCTGATAAAAGGGAAGAAGGGAATTATAAAGTTTTTCTGTGACCTCTCTGTTTTTCAGCAGCGTGTTCACAGTGAGATAAAGCTTTTTTCCATGTATATGAGCTGTCTTAATGGCGTGTATCAGTTCTTCCTCTGTAAAATTCTTTGCATACGCCCTTGCTCCGAAGGCCGGACCGCCTGCATAGACGGCGTCTGCTCCCGCGCCAAGCGCTGCTTCAAAAGCCTCATAGGATCCCGCCGGAGCCAGCAGCTCCGTTTTTCTGATCTTATTCATATCCACCTCAAAATAAAAGGGGACTACCGAAGCAATCCCCATTCTGGCTTATTTTATCTGTGTTCCGTTACCGTTCGTCTGTGCCTGCACTCCATTCTTCTGCGCAGGAGATGACACACTGTTCTTCTGTTTCTCCGCCTCATCAAGCTTCATCCGCAATGAAATCAGTTCATGCTTAAGTTCATACATCTCCTGATCCTTCTGCTGGAGATCCTGCTCAAAGATCTCCGCCTGCTTCTTGGCCTTGAAATAATCGTCAGTGATATTCAGGCTCAGAAGAGTATGCTTCGTCTCCATAGGCTGCCTGGAATACCCGGGCATCTCACTCAGCTCCGCAATTTTATTGTTGATATAGGACGCTACCTTCTGAAAATATTCTTCTGATTCATAGCCTCCCAAAGTGATGATCTTTCCGCCGATCACAACCTGTGCTGTATTCTTGACTGCCATAAAAGCCTCCTGTAATAGATCCTCTTACTGTATTTATTCTATTATAATCGAATTTTGTAGAAAAGTATAGGACTTTTTATGAATTCTTCTCATATCCCAGATGACTGTATGCCAGAGGCGACGCCATCCTTCCCCTTGGCGTACGGTTCAGAAAACCATTCTGGAGAAGGTAGGGCTCATACACTTCCTCCAATGTACCGGCGTCTTCGCCTATAGCCGCCGCAAGTGTCTCCACCCCAACCGGACCGCCCTGGAAATTTACGATCAGGGTCTTCAGGATCTTGCGGTCTGTTTTATCCAGGCCGTACTGATCCACTTCCAGGAGGTTCAGCGCGAAAACGGCAACCTCGTATGTGATCTTTCCGTCGTATTTTACCTGGGCAAAATCCCTGACACGTTTCAGAAGGCGGTTCGCCAGTCTTGGCGTTCCTCTTGAACGCTTGGCGATCTCCGCGGCTCCTCTGCGGTCGATATCCACCTCCAGGACCTGAGCGGAACGGAGAATAATGGTCTCCAGTTCCTGCTGATTATAGAATTCCAGATGATGCATGACGCCGAACCTGTCCCGGAGAGGCGCGGAAAGAAGTCCTGCGCGGGTCGTCGCGCCCACCAGCGTAAACTTCGGCAGATCCAGCCGGATCGACCGGGCGGAGGCTCCTTTGCCGATCATAATATCTATGGCGAAATCCTCCATGGCTGGATAAAGCACCTCTTCCACCTGACGGTTCAGGCGGTGAATCTCATCCACAAAAAGAACATCGCCCTCCTGAAGATTGTTGAGGATGGCAGCCATCTCCCCCGGCTTCTCGATCGCCGGGCCGGAAGTGACTTTCATATGTACTCCCATCTCATTGGCGATAATTCCGGAAAGCGTGGTCTTACCCAGTCCCGGCGGTCCGTAAAACAGCACATGATCCAGAACATCGTGGCGCTGTTTTGCCGCTTCAATATATATTTTCAATGTATTTTTTGTCTTTTCCTGTCCGATGTACTCATCCAGAGTCTGTGGACGCAGTGTTCCCTCAAGAGGAAAATCTTCCTCTGTCACATCGGTGGTGATCATTCTTTTTTCCATATATGCTCCTATAAGTTCTTAAGGGCTGCTTTCAGAATACCCTCCACATCATCAGCAGGGATTCCGGAAACCTTACGCACAGCCTGAAGCGCCTGCGTACTGCTGTATCCCAGAGCGACAAGAGCTTCCACAGCCTCCCTGCTTCCGTCGGCTGCCGCCGCCTCTGATCCGGCTTCCTCCTGTACGTGGGCAAGCTTCAGTTCAAACGCTTCCTCAGCATTCAGCTTATCCTTCAGTTCCAGTATCAGCTTCTGCGCTGTCTTCTTCCCTATTCCGGGAGCTCTGGAAAGAGTCTTCACATCGTCTGAAAGAACGGCGAATCTGAGTTCATCGGCCGTGAGACCTGCCAGGATCCCAAGGGCGGCCTTCGGCCCGATCCCGTTCACCCCCAGAAGAAGCCGGAACACCTGAAGATCATCCCGGGACAGGAAACCATAAAGCTGCATGGCGTCCTCTCTCACATGAAAATAGGTATGGACAAGAATCTCACCCGATTCCCGCACCGCCTTCTCAATAGCGGTTCCCGTCATAAAAATCTCGTAACCGATACCTCCGGCTTCAAGGATCACCGAAGATTCCGTTGAATCCGCCACATATCCGCGAATAAATGAAATCATACTGTTCTGCTCCTGTCTTTCAGATTAACGACTACATCATAACATACCATTCCGGAAAAAGCAAACTAATGTACGTTTGTCATTATAAAAAAGGATCTTTCAGTCATAAAAAAAGTTCCGGGAGAGGAATCTTTTCCTCTTCCGGAACCGTATCAAAGCAGATCCGCCGTTATCTGTATCAGAGAATCACATTCCGGGGACAGGCCTCTCTGCAGGCGCCGCATCCCGTACATTTGTCATAGTCAATATGCGCGCAGAAATCGTCTACCCTGATTGCCCCATTCGGACAGGCTTTCTCACATTTTTTGCAGCCGATGCACCCTGTCTCACAGGCTGAAGTCACCGCTTTGCCTTTGTCATGAGAGCTGCATCCGACCATGACATTCTGCGTATAGGGGATCAGTTCGATCAGATGACGGGGACAGGCGTCCACGCACTTGCCGCAGGCTTTACATGCCTCCCGGTCCACCGCCGCTATCCCGTCGATGATATGTATGGCGTCGAACGCGCAGGCTTTCACACAGCTTCCATATCCCAGACAGCCATAGGCGCAGGCCTTTGCCCCTCCTCCAGGAACAAACGCCAGCATCTGGCAGTCTCCGGTACCGGTATATACATAATTCTCTGTTGTTTTGTCACAGGTTCCCGTACATTTTACAAAAGCAGTCCGGCGCACCGTTTCCACGGCCTCCTGTCCCATAATACCGGCAATGATCTTTCCCACCGGATCGCCGCCTACGGGACATCCGTTTACCGGCGCCTCTCCTTTGGCAATAGCTGCGGCAAGACCGTCGCAGCCTGGATATCCGCAGCCGCCGCAGTTGTTCCCGGGAAGAGCTTCTCTGACCGCGATCTCCCGCTCGTCTGTCTCCACCGCGAATTTCTTACCCGCGACTCCGAGAAAAATACCGATAAAGAGGCCCACGGCCGCAACTACCACAGTCGCTACGATAATCGCTCCAATATTCATATCTTCCGCCTCCTTATATCAGCCCGGAGAAACCGCAGAACGCGATCGCCATCAGTCCGGCTGTAAGAAGGACTGTGGGAAAGCCTCTGAACGCTTCCGGAATATCGTTGTATTCGATCTTTTCGCGGATACCCGCCATTACGATAATGGAGAGGGTAAATCCCGCCGCAGTGGCAAAACCGTTTACCGTGCCCTCAAGAATATTGTAATCATTCTGCACATTAATCAGGGCGACGCCCAGTACGGCGCAGTTGGTGGTGATAAGGGGAAGATACACGCCCAGCGCCTGATAAAGCGACGGGATCGCTTTTTTCAGGAACATCTCAACGAACTGCACGAGGGCCGCTATGATGAGAATAAATACGATGGTCTGCAGATATTCCATGTCCGTGGGCACCAGTATAAACTGATAAACCAGGCCGGTTACAAAGGAAGATAACGTAATGACGAAGATGATCGCCCCGCCCATCCCGGCAGCCGTGTTGATCTTTTTGGATACTCCAAGGAAGGGACAGAGACCCAGAAACTGGCTCAGGACCACGTTGTTCACAATAGCCGAGCTGATGATTATAAGCATTAATTCTTTCATCTGCTTCCGCCTCCTTTGCACATGGTATTGCTGCAGGATGCGCAGGCTCCGCCGCATTTATCCGGATTACTGGGATCGATCCCGCGTTTTGCGGCGCCCAGCCTGAATTTATTCTGCAGCGCGGAAAGGGCTGCCAGAACAAAGAACGCTCCCGGCGCAAGGACGAAGATCGTCACAGGCTCATATCCGATCTTTCCTGCAGCCGCGTCTGCAAGCGGAAGGATCTGATGTCCGAAAAGCTGTCCCGCACCGATCAGTTCTCTCACCGCGCCGATGCAGGTAATACTCAGCGTAAAGCCAAGCCCCATCCCGATCCCGTCAAAAAGCGAGGGAATGGGAGGATTCTTGGAAGCGTACGCTTCCGCGCGTCCCAGGATGATACAGTTTACAACGATCAGAGGTATGTACAGGCCCAGAGACGCGTACAGGGACGGAAGGAAACCTTCCAGAAGCATCTGCACGATCGTTACAAAGGAAGCCACAACAACGATAAAAGCAGGCATACGGACTCCGTCAGGAATGAATTTCCGAAGAAGGGAGATCATAAGATTGGAGGCCGCCAGAACTGCCGTTGTGGTAAGGCCCATGCCGATCCCGTTGGTCGCCGATGTGGTGATCGCAAGTGTGGGACACATGCCCAGCATCAGCACAAAGGTGGGATTTTCTTTTATTATGCCGTTGATCAGGCGTTCTGAAGGTGTATTGGACTTCATGATTCTCCTCCTTCCACATAGTGAAATGCGCAGATTCCGGCGTTTACTCCATTGGTCATGGCGTTTGTCGTTATCGTCGCCCCGCTGATGGCGTCGATCTCGTCGTCCGCGGATGCGCCGGATTTCGTATACTGGAATTGCTCCACCTGCTTATCTTTAAACTGATCTTTGAATTCATCTGTATCGGCTTTCATGCCAAGACCAGCCGTCTCGCTGATGGACAGAATGGAGATCCCGTTGAGCGTGCCGTCGTTCTGCACGCCCATGGCGAACTGGATATCTCCGCCGTAACCTTCCGAGGTGGTGACGGTAAATGCATATCCCAGGAGCTCTCCGGAATCATCCAGCGCTTTCATGATCTTATCAATGGTCTGGGCGCCGTATCCGTTCTCATCAAGATATGTTACCAGATCCACAGCCTGCTTCGTCTCATCCGGAAGATATTCCTCAAAAGAGGCGGCGTCCTGGAATACGGCTTTATATGCCTCCTGCTTCGCCAGTTCCGCCTGTCTGGCAATGGGGCCGGCGGTGATATCCTGGACGATGCCAAGGGCAAGTCCGGCCACAAGGGTGATCACCGTAATGGAAAGCGTATCTTTTACGATCTTATTCATGCCTTCTTCCCTCCTTTTCCAAAAGCCACGGGATAGGTAGCCCGCTCAATCAGTGGAACGAGAAGATTGCAGAAAATAATCGCGTAGGAAACGCCTTCCGCAGATCCTCCCAGGAGACGGAACACGCCTGTGACGATACCCAGGCACACTCCGTAAACAATCTGCCCTTTCGGCGTGATCGGCGACGTCACATAATCCGTAGCCATGAACCATGCGCCCAGCATGAGGCCGCCGCCGAACAGGTGGCTGAGCAGATAATTCACGTCAAATCCCATACCGGTTCCCAGCATATAACAGATCACAAATACAGCGAAAGACCCTATGTAGGTAAGCGGGATCTTAAGATCAATGATCTTAAACGCGAGAAGGATCGCCGCGCCGATAAGGATCGCAAGGGCTGAAGTCTCGCCTATGGTTCCCTGGATATTCCCAAGGAAGAGATTCTTCACAGGTACGGATACTCCCTCCACGAATCCCTGGGACTTCAGAGCCGCCAGAGGAGTGGCTCCGGTCACAGTGTCCACAACGCCGCGGAAACTGTCTGATACGGAGAAATCCGTCATTCTTGCCGCAAAGGAGATCATAAGAAAACATCTGGCTCCCAGAGCAGGATTCATAAAGTTCTGGCCAAGGCCGCCGAATAGCTGTTTCACTACAATAATGGCGAACGCGCTTCCCAGCACAGGCATCCACAGCGGAATCTGCGGCGGCATGTTAAGCGCGAGAAGAAGTCCGGTGACCACGGCGCTGAAATCTTTTACCGTATTCGGTTTGTGCATAAAATGGTCGTAGATCCATTCAAAAGCCACACTGGACAGAACCGTGACAACTACTACAAGAAAGGCGTGGAAACCGAAATTCCATATTCCGAAAAGTGTGGCGGGCATCAGGGCGAGAACGACCATCAGCATGATCCGGCTGGTTGTCATACGGTCCCTGACATGAGGATTGGATGATACATTCAGCTTTTGTTCCATTTTCTCTTTCCCCCTACTTCTTTCTGCGGCTGGCAAGAACCATTTTCCGCATGGATTTTATACTCTGTGTCAGAGGTCTTTTGGCCGGACAGACATAACTGCAACAACCGCATTCGCAGCATTCCATACCGTTCATCTTCTCAAATCCCTCCATATCTCCTCTTTCCGCGAGTGTGGCGAGACGGGACGGGAGCACGCGTCCGGGACAGACCTTCACACAGCGGCCGCAGTTGATACAGGCAGTGACTGTTGCTTCGGATACGGGATCGTGTTCCATACAGAGAAAGGCCGACGTGGTCTTCACACAGGGAACATTCAGATCGTAAAGAGCAAATCCCATCATCGGGCCTCCGGAAACGATCTTCGCCGCTTCTGTTTTCAGTCCGCCCGCAGCCTGGATCAGCTCCTGCATACAGGTACCTGTAAGCACGGTAAAATTCTTCGGGGAAACCACATCGTCTCCCGTTACCGTGATGATCCTGCTGATCACAGGACGCCCCAGGGCGACCGCGTGATATATGGCGGTGACAGTATCCACGTTGTCCACGATACATCCCACATCGGCGGGCAGCATGGTTGAATTGATCTGACGGCCGGTAACCGCGTAGATCAGGGTACGCTCTCCCCCCTGTGGATACTTGGTCATCAGTTCCTTCACTTCGATCCGGGGCCTGTCTTTCACCAGATCTTTCATCTTGGCGATACAGTCCGGCTTGTTGTCTTCAATACAGATATAGCCCTTCGCCCTGTCAAACAGACGGAGAATGATCTCAAGACCCGCGACTACTTTCTCCGGCTCCTCCAGCATTCGTCTGTAGTCGCTGGTAAGATAGGGCTCGCACTCCGCGCCGTTTACGAGAACATATTCAATGGCCGCGGGATCTTTCGGCGCCAGCTTCACATGAGTGGGAAAACCGGCTCCGCCCATTCCCACAACGCCGCCTTCACGGATACGGTCAAGAATTTCACTGGCGGAAAGGGATTCCGGATCAGCGCTGTAAAACTCCGTTTCTTCGTACTGCTGGTCGTTCTCGATAATAATGGATTCCGCCATTGTTCCCGTCGCTGTAAGACGTCTCTCAATCCCTTTTACAGTACCGGATACAGAGGCGTGGAGCGGCACGGAAACAAATCCACCCGCGTCGGCGATCTTCTGTCCCGCCAGAACATGATCGCCCTTCTTCACGCAAGGAACAGAAGGAGCTCCGATATGCTGGGACAGGGGATATACCATTTCGCCTTTCGGCAGATATTTTTCGATGGGGCTGTTTTTCGACAATTCTTTGCCGTCATAGGGATGCACACCGCCCTTGAAGGTAAGCTTACCCATATGTATTTCCTCCTTAATCATAAGCGTCAGGAACGCTTATGTTTTTTGTCTTTGTTATGACGCAGCCGGTAGCCGCGGTTCAGATGGGGATAGGATTTCAGGAAACGCGCCGTATTATGCTCAACTCTGGAGGCAAGACTCCTCCTGTAGGATCTGAGCTCCGCGGAGACGTCCTCCAGAAGCGCCTGCCTGCGTTCGTTGATCGTGCGGATGAAGTCAAGATCCTCCATTCTGTTCCTGATATTCTCAAGAGATTCCCCTCTGGCAAATTCCAGGGAATTCATTTTCTCATTCACACGGAGCATAAGCTCCACCTGCTTGCGCTCAAGCTGACGCTCCCACTGGGGAATGCGGTCTCGGAGACGGAACGCCGCGGAAGCGGAATAACAGAAATCCAGGACATAAATCAGCAGGATAACGCAGATACAGACCTCGCCTGTGAAAATAGGCCACAGATCTACGAATTTCTCCACTGCAGGATGCAGCACACGGAACAGTATCACTGTAAAGAAGCCCCACCCAAGAGACGCTCCCAGACAGATCCTGCCCTGGAAATTAAATTTCTGATCGCTGTAATCCCACCAGGAGGTATGGAAGATGGCCTCCATAAGAACCGCTGTAAAGTATTCCAGCAATGTGGCCACGATCATGCCGCCGAAATACAGCAGGATCGTATTGTCCTCCAGAGGTTTCAGGATCAGATAGACAGTTACCGCTCCATGGCCGTATATCGTACATAAAGGCCCGTTGATAAATCCGCGGTTGATAAACTCCCCTTCTTTCAGGGAGACATAAGCGGTTTCCCATACCCAGCCGAGAAAGCTGTAAATCAGAAACCAGCTTACAATATGATATACGTCGATGCCGTTGATCGTAAGTGTCCACATGCGGCGGCTGATCCTCCATTCGTGCTTAAAATCCATATCCGGCTGCCCGTTTTCAGAGTAACCTCATTTATTACTATACCTCTTTTCCGTAAAAAATTCACTACAAATTTTTTAATATTTTGTGTATAATTGAAAACAATCAGAAAGAAACCGGAGGTGTCATATGATTGTTAAAAAATTACCGATTTCAGCTGATTTTCCGTCTTTTGAGACTATAGAAA
>DWXL01000132.1 GCA_019119235.1 Candidatus Blautia excrementigallinarum
TTAGTGATACCCCGGGCCCGGATATTCATTGCCACGATCATGCCGAAATTCAGCGCTGCAAGAGTATCCATTGTCTGATATCCGTCGACAAATCCCTGGACAGGCGCGCCGCTTCTGTAAATCTCCACAGGTGCCGCCGCTTCTCCCGCAGGATTCAAAGCGGCAGCCGCAAACAAAACAACAATCAGAACCAGAAGGACGGGCGTCAGTCTTTTTCCCAGATATTCCGTGAGTTTCTCCGGATGCATTGCAATGACGGAAGCCGCCGCGAAGAAAACCAGAGAATAGATAAACTGGACGACCGCTATGGAATTCTCGCCGGGGAAGAACGGGATCACCGCCATGGAAAACGACGTGCTCGCAGTCCTGGGAATGGCAAGGCAGGGACCGATCGCCAGATAGAGGATCAGGATATAGACAAAGGCAAAGCCGGGATGCACCCGGGACGCCAGCCTGTCAAGTCCTCCTGCAAGGGTTACCGCCACCACGCCCAGCACGGGCAGACCCACTGCGCTCACGGCAAAACCAATGAACGCCGGAACGGTCGACGTACCTGCCTGAGCGCCCAGAAAGGGCGGAAAGATCAAATTCCCCGCCCCAAAAAACATCGAAAACAAGGTGATTCCTATGAGGATTTTATTTTTCAGATTAAATTTTGTCATTGTAATGTCACACTTTCCAGACTCAGATTTTCTTATCTGCAGCGTTCAAACGCTGCTTTGCATATTCTTTCCGGATCTGCGCCATATCTCTCAGAGAAATTCTGTCGTCTTCTCCATGATCTCTCGCAGATTTTGGATATCCTTAAGCACATCCCCTGTCTCAAGAGAATGGTTTCCGCCCTCAGTAATATAGAGAGGCAGATTTCTCTCCCTGCATCCTTTTACAACGTCAGTGGTCTCCACCCAGGGATCCGCGGTTCCGTGGAAAACAATTCCCTTCTGCTCTTCAAAAATCTTCATAAACTGAAAGGATGCTTTCACCGGCGTATAATAAACATGTTCCGCCTGAATATGATGATCATGCGCATAAGATGCGGCAACGGCTGTTCCCACGCTTTTGGAGATAAAAACAATCCTGTCGTATCTGTCATAATCCACCGCTTTTAAAAGAGTCTCCGCCTGACTCCGGGCGCTGTAAAATGCTTTTTCCATCTTTTCGGCGGAACCTTTGATGTTTTTTTCAAAATTTCCGTAAGGCGCCTCCACGATCTCATACCCCAGAGCTCCGGCCGCTTTCTTTCCGTAATAAAGCAGCGGCTTGTCTGTATGATATCCTATTCCCGGAAATATTACTGCCAATTTCATTTTTGTTCTCCTTCCCGCTCTCAATATCAGTGATTCCTTTTCCTGTGTTTGGATAAAACTGAGAATACACAGCGTCCGCTGCAAAAAGAACTATCAGCGCCGCGCACACTGCGATAACACATTTCTCATTCAGCATTCCTGCCAGATCGTCGATCACAGGAGCGATCACATATACAATAGCAAGTCCGCCGACTCCGAATGCCAGAAGTCCTTCGGCGCAGATCCTGCCGTTCAGGTTGAGAAAATATCCGCTGTAATCCCACCATTTCATACCTCCCGTAGCAATCTCCATCACCAGAGAAGTCATATATTCCAGAAAGCCGCACAAAAGGATCGTAGAGCAGAACTCAAGAACCGGCCTTCCACGGAACCGGTACAGCATCGTCAAAATCAGCACCGCCCCGGTACCGTAGATGGGAAGCCAGGGACCGTGCAGCACGCCCCGGTTGACAAATTCTCCATAGGAAACCAGATGCATTCCCACTTCCCACAGCCAGCCGATCACTGACAGACTGAGAAAAACAGCGATGAGCGACCAGACAGAATAATGCCTCATATAGTTCAGCGACTGGACCAGCTTCCGGCGTTCCTCTTCCGGAACCGGATAAAGCCGGACAGGATAAGCTCTGCCCTGCACATCGTCGATCATGGAGCGGAGGCGGACATATTCCGCCCGATGTTTCTCATACTCACGTTCCCGACTGCGGCGAAGGAGAAGAATTCCGAAATTTTCCGCCAGAAAACCTCTCCAGCCTGTCAGCTTTTCCTCTTCCCCGTCATCTTCTTCCAGCACGCTGACAACATCCGGATATTTCGATTCAAGAAGAAAAGAACCGGCCTTTTCATAAAGATAGGTGTCATACAGAAGTTCTGATCCGGGAATTCCCTTTTCCAGCGCCTCGGCTCTCAGTTCCGCGTAGTATCTGGTAAAAGCTGCTGTTTTATAGGGATTTGTATAAAAGATATTGAAAATCCCCATAGTAAGTATTCCCAGTATTTCCCATCCAAGGAAGGTTAATTCAAAGACGAAACACTCCCATTTGTGCCCCTCCATCATTTTTCGGGACAGCGTGACTGCCTCCCCCGCAGTCATATCCGGATTCTCCGCCACAATAAAAGGAACCAGATAATATGAATATCGCTTTACCACGATCCCGACTATAGTCAGGCACCACAGAGAATACCAGATATATTTTACAAACATGATCCATGAGGCTCTCAGCCACTTCTTTACCCGCAGCAGAAAAACAAAGCGCTGGGAAGTGACCTGTTCGTAAATCATTCCCTCCAGGAAGAC
>DWXL01000133.1 GCA_019119235.1 Candidatus Blautia excrementigallinarum
TTTCTATGGTACCTTACTGGATTTTGGAACCGTGTCTTGAAACAGCAGAAAAATATGATGTTGCTCTTTGTCTGGAGATTCATGGAGGATTAGGTCTGGGCTTGGAGAAAACGGATAAATTCTTGAATGAAATGCTGCGTCTTGATTCCAAGTATGTGGGAATTGTTCCGGATGCAAGTCTCTTCTGCAGAAGACCACCGCGTATTATGACGCAATATTGTCGTGAAGTTCAGGGAACTAATCCGGAGATTATTAAGTACGTGGAGGATGTGTTTGCAAGCGGCACAGACCTGTTTGCATTAAGAATGAAACAGGGACGTTCAATGGATGCCAAACTGGAATCATTAATTCAGGATCCTAAGAAGGATGGAGATTTTGCTAATGTAATTGAAGGATATGAGAATCTTGATTTATCATGTCTGGATCCATTTGTTAAGTACATTAGACATTTCCATTTCAAGCTGTTTGAAATGACAGAAGAGGGCGTAGAGTATAGTATTGATTATAAAGAGATCTTGGATTATTTGAGGCTTCATAATTATGATGGCTATGTATCTACAGAATATGAAGGAAACAGATGGATCCTCCCGGATCTTGAGATTCCGGACAAGGAGCAGGTGGCAGCACATCAGAAAATGATTCAGAGACTTCTGAAAAATTGAACGTATTGGGAGGCATAGAGTATGTTTGAAAATAATGTATTTTTAAAAGACAGTTGTAAGAACGTTGTTGAAAATGGGGAAATTATAGGCTATGAGATGAAAACACATATTACATATTATCGCGGAATTCCCTTATCTATGGTAAATTTTGTGGCTGTAGAGGTAGACGGTGTTAAAGTCCCGGAAGAAGACATCCGTTTTACAGCTGATGAAATAGACTGGTTTACATTAAAAGAAATGGAAACGGTCGCAACAATCAAATGGGAGTATGGTGTACCGGCAACCGTAAGAGTTCTCCAGAAGGGCGGACTTTCAAAAGGAACTCATGAGGTATCATTAACTGTCAGCACCAGAACTGCGTATATACCAATTCCGCTGGAAGGAACCATGAAGCGTACGGTAACGATTGATTGACATTTCTTATACGTATTGGATGTTTTAATGTTGAAAAGATTTGGAATCGGTAATTTTGAGTCAGGATACCCAAATTAAACAACAGGAAAATGAATGAAAGGAGAAATTTGTGAAAATCAAATTAGGTATTATCGGATTTGGTGGAATGGGAAAATGGCATGCAGAAAACGCACCTCGAGCTGGCGTGAAGATTGCAGCAGTATGTGATATTGAAGAAGAAAAGCAGCAGGATGCGTTAGAGAAAGGATATAAACTTTATAAGACTGCAGATGAATTGCTGGCAGATGAAGAAGTAAATACCGTTATCTTAACAGTACCAAACTATCTTCATAAGGAAATGTGTATTAAAGCAGCTAAGGCAGGCAAGAATGTCATTACAGAAAAACCGGCAGCCATGAATGTAGAGGAACTTGATGAAATGGAAGCGGCTTGCAGGGAAGCAGGTGTCTTTTTCACCGCTCATCAGAACAGAAGATGGGATCGAGACATGCTGATGGTAAAAAAAGCCTATGATGAGAATATGCTTGGAAAGATATTTACAATTGAATCTAAGCTCCATTCTGGAAATGGGTATATGCATGAATGGCATATTTACAAAAAGTATGGCGGAGGCATGATTTACGATTGGGGTGTACACCTCATTGATCAGATTCTGTTTATGATGCCGGGTGTAAAAGTAAAATCTATCTATGCGGATATTCAGAATGTACTTCATGAAGAAGTAGACGATTATTTTAAGATCATCATGAAAATGGATAATGGAATTACCGTTCATATAGAACTTTCCACATATATTTTGGATTACCAGCCAAGATGGCTTGTCGCAGGAGATAAGGGAACCATGGTTGTTAAAAACTTTGCCTGTGATGGGAATATCTACAGAACAGGAAAGATGCTTGAGAAACTCCCGCCTCAGATTACAGAAACGGAGGCCGGTCCAACCCGACAGTTTGCGCCTGTGCCGCCAGGAGGAATAGTGACAGAAGCACTCCCGGAAATTCAAACAGATTGGGTAGATTTTTATAGAAATGTTGATGACGTATTGAACGGACGTGCAGAATCTAAAATTAAAATTTCTGAGGTCAGGCGGGTACTTGCTGTTATGGAAGCGGCATGGAAGTCAGCAGGGTCAGGAAAGGCTGTTTTATTCGAATAAAGAAAACAGGAGGCGAAAAGCAATGAAGTTAGGTTTTATCACATCGATTTGCGATGGGATGACATTTGAAGAGGTAGTAGAATTTGCGGCAGAGAATGGTTTGGAATGTTTGGAGGTTGCATGCTGGCCAAACTTTGGAGCAAAGAGAAGATATGCAGGTGTAAGTCATATTGATGTAGCTGCCCTTTCACAGGAGAAGGCGGACGAGATTAAAACTTTATGCGCTTCTAAGGGTGTGGAGATTTCTTCGCTCTGTTATTACCCAAATGTCATGGATCCGGATCTTGAGAAAAGACAGTCCTACATCAATCACCTTTATAAAGTGATTGATGCATCCGTAATGCTTGATGTTAACATGGTTACTACATTTGTTGGAAGAGTTCAGAACAAGACATTTGAAGAAAATCTGGAGATTTTCAAGGAAGTATGGCCGCCAATCGTAAAATATGCAGAGGAAAAGGGTGTTAAGATTGGTATCGAAAACTGTCCGATGCTTTTTACCGATGATGAATGGCCAGGCGGACAGAATATCATGACAACACCTGCAAACTGGAGAAAAATCTTCGAGATTATTGACAGTCCGAATTTTGGCATCAATTATGATCCGTCCCATTTTGTATGGCAGCAGATTGACTATATTAAGCCAATCTATGAATTTAGGAATAAGATTTTCCATGTTCATTATAAGGATATTAAAGTTTATCAGGAGAAGCTGGCTGATGTCGGAACGATGGCTACACCATTACAGTACATGTCTCCGAAACTTCCGGGGCTTGGCGATGTTGACTGGGGAAAATATGTATCAGCTCTGACAGATATCGGATATAATGGATATACGTGTATCGAGGTTGAGGATAAGGCATTTGAGAACAGCCTTGAAGATGCGAAGAAAGCAATCATCTTAAGTGCAAAATACCTTAGAAATTATGTTGTTTAAGGGAATAATCGATAAAAATTATCTATAGCTTATCCTGAATTATTCACGGAACAGTATCTGAACTGATAACTGTACCATGAATCTGAAAATTGATCCATGCAGCCATAACATCACTCAATTAATCCGTCAAAAGGGTATAAAATCCCAGTACAAGGCAGAAAACATGAATAAAAAGGCAAGCGTAATTAGAGGTTGATCTCTTTAATGGCGCTTGCCTTTTTTTGAATTTACCACTTGACATTGTGGCAAAGATTTCCTTTTAAAAGAATCTGTTTTGAGGATCACTGTGCAGTTTCCCGCAAAAGAGGAATCTTCTGCCGGTCCCGGACAAACGAAAAGGAGGAAATCATCAGATATATTGAAAATGCAATCTTTATTTCGTATAATGTCTGTGAAAGAAGGGAAAATGCTTATGGATCTTCGAGTCTTAAACTATTTTCTGGCTGTTGCCAGAGAAGAAAACTTCACACGGGCGGCACAGATGCTTCATGTAACACAGCCTACCCTCTCACGCCAGATCGCCCAGCTGGAGGAAGAACTGGGCGTGGATTTGTTTACCCGCAGCAATCACAACATCATACTGACAGAGGACGGCATGATCCTGAAGCGCCGGGCACAGGAGATGCTGGCATTGGCGGAAAAGACCCGGCAGGATTTGCGGCACAGAGAGGAAGACCTGGCCGGGAAAATTGCCATAGGCAGCGGCGAGTTTCAGTCCACCCGCATCCTTTCCCGGATGATCGCAGACTTTTCTAAAAAGCATCCGATGGTTCAGTATGAAATTTACAGTGGGAATGCAGACAACATTCACGATTACATTGAGCGTGGTTTTCTGGATATGGGGCTGATGGCAGAACCTATTGATATAAGAAAATATGATTTTATCCCCATGCCGCTGAAAGAAACATGGGGAGCATGGGCGCGTACAGATTCCCCGTTGGCGCAGAAGGAATGGATTCAGCCGGAGGATTTGGCCGGAAAACGTCTGATTACCGCTACCGGGGATTTTGTAAAAAGCAGTCTGGGCAAATGGCTGGGTAAATATTATGAGCAGACAGAAATCATTGCCCAGGGGAATTTGCTGTATAATGAAATGATGCTTGCGGAAAACGATCTGGGAGTAGTATTGGGATTAAAGCTCAATTATTCCTGCTCCGGGTTATCCTTTATCCCCCTTTATCCAATACTGGAAACGAGTACGGTTCTGGCATGGAAAAAAGAGCAGATTTTTACTCCGGCGACCAGTGAGTTTCTTTCTTTTGCAAGGCAATACGGAAATGTAATATCTGACGATAAATTATAGGTATTAGACATTGAATAAAACTCGGATTATAATGAGAGTGTTCCTAAATGGAGCACTCTTATTTTTGTCTAAGAAAGGAGCGAGCCGGAATATGACGATTGATGAAGCAAGCGAGCGGTATCAGATTCCGATTGAAGTTCTGCGTGAATACGAAAGCTGGGGCCTTTGCGGGGAAGTCAAAAAGGTCATGGGTGCATGGCAGTATGACGATACGGATCTGCAGCGTCTGAGCGTAATCATGACGCTCCATGACATAGGATTCAACAATGCAGAAGTGGAGTCCTATATGCGCCTGCTCTTAGAAGGAAATTTTACCGAGGAGGAACGGCTGCAAATGCTGAACAAAAAGCGCGGCACTACTCTTGACGAGATTCATTTCAAGCAGAAACAGTTGGATCGCATGGATTACCTGCGGTACAAAATCGAAAAAGCACAAAAAGAACGGAGGTTATCAGAATGAAGAAATTACTCTCTTTGGTTTGTATGTTGACCATGGCGTTCTCTTTGGCGGCCTGTGGGGCACAGGGAGAGACACAGACTTCTGCTCCATCTTCAGAGCTTTCCACCTCGCAGACTTCTGCCGCGCCGGAATCTGAACCCGCAGAAAATACGCAGCAGCCTTCTGAAACAGAGTCCAGTGAGGCGGCAGAAACCGCGGAACCGGAAGATACCGGCACTACCGTGTTGGTGGCGTACTTCTCCGTCACAGGAAATACAAAGGCTCTTGCGGAATATGCGGCGGACGCTTTGAAGGCTGATCTCTACGAAATTGTCCCGGCGGAGCCTTACACGGACGCTGATCTGGACTATGGCGATCCGCAGAGCAGAACTTCTCTGGAAATGGACGATCCAAATGCCCGCCCGGAAATTTCCGGTTCTGTAGAAAACATGGAGCAATACGATATTGTTTTTCTGGGCTACCCAATCTGGTGGGGAGAAGCGCCCCGCATTATCTCTACCTTTATGGAATCCTATGACTTTGACGGAAAGACCATTGTTCCCTTCTGCACTTCCGGGGGCAGCGGCATCGGAGCCAGTGCGGAAAATCTTCATGAACTTACGGACGGCAATGTGACATGGCTGGACGGAGAACGCCTGAATACCGGTTCCTCCCGTGACGATATGGTGAGCTGGATCAATGGGCTTGGCCTGGAAGTGACAGCGAGGTGAGGGCTTCGGCAAAAATCAGGATGGCAGTGGACGCAGGACTAATCGTCCTGCTCCCCATCCTGATGGCTGAAATTCTGACAGGACAGGAAGCTCATGAATGGCTGGGCGTCTTGATGACCGCACTTTTTCTCCTCCACCACGCTATCAACTGGAAATGGTGGAAAAGCATTGGGAAAGGTGGCTATACTCCACTCCGCTTCGCAGGTGCTGTGATCAATCTCCTCATGCTGGCGGATATACTGGCTCTTACCGTCAGCGGTATTATGATGAGCGGATTTGTGTTTGACTGGCTGCCCATTTCCGGCGGTATGATTCTCTCCCGCAGGCTGCATCTGTTCGCCTCTCATTGGGGACTGATCCTCATGGCACTCCACACCGGAATGCATTGGAATATGCTTTTCAGTCTGGGACGGCGCTTGCGCAAAAAAGAAAACACCGACGGTCTGCTGGTCTGGTTTGCAAGAGGGCTGGCATTGGCTGTGGCTTTGTTTGGAATTTACGCCTTCTTCCAGCAAAACATGGCGGACTATCTGTTCCTGCGGACAGCGTTCGTGTTTTGGGATGAAACAAAACCTGCATGGATGTTCTTTATCGAAATTCTTTCCATCATGGGCTTGTTTATCGCCATAGGCCATTACGGAGCAAAAATTTTAAGGGGAGGAAAAAAGGGACGCATGAAACGGAAAGGTTTGAAATACCTCGCTTTTCTCATTCCGGTTGTTCTCTGTGTAGCAGTCATTTTGTGGCTGGGTACGGGAGGCGGAAACGCTCCGACCGACTCGTGGGGCAGTTCCAATGAAAATATCTCCAGCGAAAGTTTGGAACCACCAGCGGAAAGCGAGCCGCCGGAGACTGCGGCAGTAAATGTGGAGGATGGTTTTCTGTCGATTCCGGGAGGCACCTTTACCATGGGCAGCCCGGAGAGCGAAGCATGGCGAAGCGAGGATGAGCAGCAGCATACGGTAACGGTCAGCGGTTTTTATATCAGCCCCTACGAAGTGTCGCAGGAAGATTATGAAGCGCTGACAGGAGAGAATCCCAGCACCTTTGACGGCAATAACCTGCCGGTGGACAGTGTCTCCTGGCTGGATGCCATCACCTATTGTAACCTGCTCAGTGAACAGGCGGGGCTGACACCGGCTTATCAAATAGATGGGGAGACGGTTTCCTGGGATCGAAGCGCCAACGGATACCGGCTTCCCACAGAGGCGGAATGGGAATACGCCTGCCGGGCCGGTACGGTAACGCCTTTTAATACGGAGGACTCCATCAGTGCGGAGGAAAGTAATTACTGGGGCAATTATCCGTATATGATCGAGGACAACTATTTTGAGCAGGAGAATCTGGAAACCAGCCCCGGCACTTCCCGTTACGAAACGGTTGCGGTGGACAGCTTTGATCCAAACGGCTGCGGCCTTTACAATATGCATGGAAATGTAGGTGAATGGGTCTGGGATTTATATGGGGACTACGGCACAGATGAACAGACCGATCCGACCGGAGCACAGACCGGCGCTGATCTGTTTGAGATTACCTGTGTGGAACCCTACTCCACGGATTACAATACTGTGCTGGAACAGGCCCAGAGGGATCAGAACGAACAGGCACGACCGGAGCTTGCTTCCCATGTGGAAAATATGGAGCAGTACGACATCATTCTGCTGGGCTATCCCAACTGGTGGGCCTCTATTCCGATGCCGGTGGCAACCTTCCTCGAAGAATATGATTTCTCAGGAAAGACCATCGTTCCGTTTTGCAGCCACGGCGGCGGGCGTTTTGGGCAGAGCCTGACTACTATCGCAAAGCTGACCCCGGATGCAAATATCGGGGAAGGGCTGGCAATTAACTATTCTGGCGGCGCATCCATGCCTTCTGAGGTGAGCGTATGGTTGGAAGCCAACGGAATCAACTAAATTTTTGATTGGAGGATGATGACAATGAAGGCAAAATATGATGGATATACGTTTCAGATGAATGAAAATGTTACCCGGACAAAGGTACGGTTTCATAACCGCTACGGTATTGAACTCGTGGGCGACTTGTATCTGCCGAAAGCCTATTCCGGCAAGCTGGCGGCCATTGCCGTCTGCGGCCCCTTTGGCGCTGTAAAAGAACAGGCTTCCGGGCTGTATGCGGACGAATTAGCCTCCCGTGGGTTTGCGGCGCTGGCCTTTGATCCTTCTTTCATCGGGGAAAGCGGCGGGGATGCCCGTAATGTGGCTTCTCCTGACATTAACACGGAAGATTTTTCTGCGGCGGTGGATTTCCTCTCAGTACAGGATTTTATCGACCCGGAAAAGATCGGAATTCTCGGTATCTGCGGTTTTGGCGGCATGGCCCTGAACGCCGCCGCTATGGATACCCGCATTAAGGCTACGGTTGCGTCCACCATGTATGATATGTGCCGTGTGACGGCGCAGGGCTATTTTGACGCAATGGATGCGGACGCCCGTTATGAGCTTCGGAAATCGCTGAACGCCCAGCGCACCATAGATTATAAAAACGGCACCTATGCGAGGGCTGGCGGCGTTGTTGACCCGCTGCCGGAGGATGCGCCGTTCTTCGTAAAAGATTATTACGATTATTATAAGACGGAGCGAGGATACAGCGAGCGTTCCCTGAACTCCAACGAGGGATGGAACACCACTTCCTCACTTTCCTTCCTGAATATGACGATTCAGAATTACAGCGAGGAAATCCGCAGCGCCGTACTGGTGATGCATGGAGAGAAGGCGCACTCCTGCTATTTCAGCAGGGATGCATTCCAGAAGCTGAAAGGCGACAACAAAGAACTGCTTATCCTGCCGGATACGGTTCACACCGATCTGTATGATCGGAAGGATAAAATTCCATTTGATAAGTTGCAGGCGTTTTATACGAAATACCTGCAGTAAGGCAAACAAAGCAAAATGAAATATTTGTGAGTCGAGGTGAATGGAATGAGTAAAATTTTAGTGGCATATTTCTCGGCCAGCGGAGTAACTGCAAGGGCGGCCCAAAATTTAGCGCAGGCTGTGGGAGCGGATTTGTATGAAATCAAACCGGCGGTGCCATATACCACGGCGGATTTGAACTGGAATGACAAACATTCCCGCAGTTCCGTAGAGATGAACGATAAAAATTCCCGGCCTGAGCTGAAAGACCATGATGCACCGGTTGGCGGCCACAACACTATTTTTCTGGGCTTCCCTATCTGGTGGTACACTGCCCCTGCAATTATCCATACATTTCTGGAAGCCTATGATTTCAGTGGGAAGGATATTGTCCTTTTCGCTACGTCTGGCGGCAGCGGCCTTGGCCGGACGGCAAAGGAACTGGCTGGAAGCTGCCCCAGTGCGAATATCAAAAACGGAAAGCTGCTCAATGGGAGCCTTTCTGAAAAAGAACTCCGTCAGTGGGCTGAAAGCCTGATTTAAGGAGGCTGGCAGAATGGAAACTGTTGTATTAGAAGGAAGCCCGAATAAAAAAGGATCTT
This sequence comes from Candidatus Blautia excrementigallinarum, assembly GCA_019119235.1. Lineage (GTDB taxonomy): Bacteria > Bacillota > Clostridia > Lachnospirales > Lachnospiraceae > Blautia_A > Blautia_A excrementigallinarum. The sequence continues at coordinate 9,118 of DWXL01000133.1, forward strand.
CCAATATGCTGGCAGCGGAATTTATCCGGGGAGCCCGTGAGGCTGGTCATGTGGTGGAAATCATTGACGCTGCCCACGCAAATCTCCATCCATGTACCGGCTGCGTCCGCTGCGGATATGAAGGGCCTTGTGTGCAGAAGGATGACATGGAAAAGTTTCGCAAGCAGATTCTTGAAGCGGATATGATGGTGTTTGTAACGCCGCTTTATTACTATGGGATGTCTGCACAGCTGAAAGTATTGTTGGATCGCTTCTGTGCCATTAACAGCAGCATTACCCGCAAAAATATGAAATCGGCGATGATTTCTGCTGCATGGAACAGCGACAGCTGGACATTCGAGGCGCTGGCTGCACATTATCAGACATTAGTACGGTATCTGAATCTGCAAGATATGGGGACAATCTGGGGAAAGGGGTGCGGAACACCTTCTATGACGACACATTCTCCCCACCCCAAACTGGCGTATGAGTTGGGACAAAAGTTGAGATAACACGAATTTGGTAAAATTTGAAACCAAATAAAAATTATTTTCTGCAAGGCAAGTCACCTTGCTGGGAGAGGTCAATCTGCCTTGTGCGGATTGGCCTTTTTTCATCCAAATCAGATTACTATTTAAAACTGAGATATAGAAATTCTTGGGGCAGGGACTGTCAAAGAGAAATTCTTTGATATCCCTGTCTTTTTTAATTTATCACTTGACATTGTGGCAAAGATTCCTTTTTTTACAAAAAAGCGTTCACACTTTCTTTAAAGAAATTTTTAACTATATTTTAGGTTCCTTCTTTATGGTAGGAGTAGAGTAAAAGGAGAAAAGGAGCGTTGCACATGAGAAGACTCAGGAACGGGAGCGTGAAAAAGACAGCATTCCTTTCAGCGTTTGCGATTGTTTTAAATCAGTCCGGATGGACTATGTCGGTTTCCGCGGAAAACCTCAGCTACGAAGGTACAACTGAGATGTCTACGGTAGAATACAGCCTGGAACTGGACGGGGTCACAACAGAACTTGTGGTAGAAGAAGTCTATGTGGAAGCAGGAGAACAGTTAGAGGAAGGAGACCAGATTTTAAAACTGACGGAAGAAAGTTATCAGGACGCGCTGGATTATTATGAAGTGGCCGTGCTCCGGGCGGAAAATACACTGACTGATACGAAGCGGGAGTACGAGCAGGGGATCCTGGAAGCCAAATCCGAATACGAGATGACGAAGACTGAAGCGGACCAGGCCGAGTTTGTCCGGGAATATCAGGAACAGGAGCTTGCGGATACAATTACGGCTTATGAGGAAATACAGCCGGAGATTGAAGAGAAAATCTCCGAGGTTCAAAGCGGAATCAACAACGGAAGTTACAGCTCGCAGTCCAGTCCGGGAGGCAGTTCCTTTGGAGGCAGCGGCGGCGGAGCGGGCGGTTCCATGGATTCTTTCGGAAGCCCGGAAACAGAGCAGGACGGCGGGAATGGAGGCGCAATGCCGGATACAGAAGCACCGGATGCAGAGACTCCGGATGGAGAAACGTCGGATACAGAAGCGCCGGATGCAGAGACTCCGGATGGAGAAACGCTGGGCACAGAAACGTCGGATGGAGAAATGCCGGACACAGAGAATCCGGATGAAGAAACACCGGAAACAGAGATTCCTGAGACAGAGATACCGGATACAGGAGAGGAGGATAACGGATCATCAGAAGATGAAACGCAGGACGATGCTGAAGAGTTCCAGCAGCAGGTGGAGAGCCTGAAAAAGCAGATAGAATCCAGCGCCGGGAACTATGAGGAGATTTTAAGTCAGATCAAGGCGCTTCTGAGCGCGGAAGGCGAAACTGATGCATCCGGAGGCGGAGATGAAAATAACCTGGCGGCTTCTCTGCGGACATCTGTGGAGGTGGACAGTACGATCAGCCAGCATATGAAAAATGTGCGGGAGATGGTTAACAATATTCCGGATACAGTTATAGAAGCCATAAAACTTGCCGGTATAGAGTACGAATCCTATATCGCGCTTCTTGACGAATGTATCGCGCAGATGGATGCGGGTCTTACTCTGCAGAAAAATGTTCTGGCAGTTCTGGAGGCAGAAGACTACGGACAGGATTCTCTGGACACGGAGACACTCAGCAGCCTTTTGGAACAGCTTGGAACAGCGTGGTCAGGCACGATGGATCTGTATGCTCAGCTGTCTGCTCTTCAGGAAGGCCAGGTAACAAAGCAGGAAGAAGAGATTAAAGAACTTCAGGAACAGATTGCTGATCTGAAGAAACAGCAGGAAGAGGAACAGCCGGAAGGGCAGCAGGGAGAACAGCCGGAAGGACAGCAGGAGGAACAGGAGGAAGGGCAGCAGGGAGAACAGCAGGCTCGGCCGGGATCGGAGGATTTTTCTGACGGAACGGAGGGAGAAACAGCGCCCGGCGTCGGTGAGTCTGAAATGTCGGGGTCTGACGTTTCAGGCGCGAATGCGGGTACAGGATCTGCGTTTGCCGGCGGCACAGGATCTTTTGGCGGATCTATGGGCAGTATTGGAGGCGAAGTGTCAGGAGAGATTTCTGCCGGAATATCTATGGATGACGGTGGAGACGGAACGCTGACTATGGAAGATCTCAATCTGACGGAGGAAGATATCAGCTTATTCGGAACCACTTATGATCTCTCCCAGGTGGAGAGCCTTCTGGACCAGGAACCGGCAGACAGCGAAACCGCGGAAAATCTGCTGGATCAGCTTGAGGAGGCGAAGGCGACAGTGAGCGGCCAGTATGAGGAGCTTATAAGGAACCAGAAAGCCACAGAGCTTGGAATCCAGTATACTTATGAGACGTCTGTTCTCGCCGGAAAGCTGGCGGAAATCACCTATGAACAGGAGCTTGAAGAATGGGAAGAGTCTCTTGCGGAAGCGGAAAATACCAGGGCGGAGATGGAAGAAAAGAAGGAGGCTCTCTCTCAGATGACAGACGGTATCATTACTGCGGATACCGGCGGAACCGTTGCCGCGGTTAATTACGAAGCGGACGACGTACTGGACAGTTCAGTGCCGGTTCTGAGTTTTTATGATACCGAAAAGGTATTTGTCACCATAGCGGTGCCGCAGGAAAATATTGCTCAGATGCAGGTTGGCGACACAGTTGAGGTGAATGTGGGAGGAAGACAGGAACTGTCCGGCAAAATAACAGAAAAAGCCATGGAAGAACAGGAAGGGAATTCCCGGACGACTGTAAATTATGAAGTGACGGTTACTGTGGACAATGAGAACGGCAGACTTTCCGCCGGATCTTCAGCAACTGTGACGGCAGATACAACCGGCAAAGAAAAGAAAGCATCGGAGGAGGACAGTCAGAATGAGTAAATTGAGTATCAGGAAAAAGGGGAGAAAAATCCTGATTGTATGTCTGCCCGCCGTGGTGATTTTAGGCGGCGGCTATGCTGCCTACCGCACTTTGGGAAAAGAGCAGGAAACGGCGGCAACCAGCAACTATAAAGAAGAGACGGTGCGCAGGGGATCTGTTTCCGCGGGGATCAGTGAAAGCGGGACCATTGAATACGGAACGACAGAACAGATTTTTTCCATAGCCGAGGTGACGGAAGTATCGGTTTCATCGTCAGATTCCTCTTCTGAAACGTCTGGAACCACAGCTTCTGCACAGGGAACTGGCGATCAGGCGGGCTCTGCGTCAATGGGTTCAGCTTCCGAGATATCAGGAAACAGTATTTCCGCGCAGGGAGCGGCAGGCGGCCAGAGTGGTTCATCACTGACGGATTCCATTTCGGCGGCAGGCTCCGGGATGGAGATGTCTTCCTCTCCTGTATCGGGCAGTTCCGAAAGCGGAGAAACGACTTCCCTGGAAGTAGAAGAGGTCTATGTGGCCACAGGGCAGACGGTAAGCGAAGGCGACCCGATCCTGAAGATTACGGATGAAAGCATTGCGGATTACAGAGAGGAGATGGAGAACGCCGTGGCGTCTGCAAAGCTTCTGGTTTCCAAAGAAGAGATCAATGTGGAAAGCAAACGGGCGGAAGCAGACTATACTTATCAGATGTACCTTGCAGAAGGAGAAACGGCAGAGGAAACATACAACGCTACTGTAAAGACCCTTGAGGAAAATGTGGCGGATCTGGAAGAAGAGATTGCAGAAACGGATGATGAAGATGAACTGGAAGAATTGGAAGCAGAGCTGAAAATCGCGGAAAACAATCTTACCACAGGCACGATCGAGGCAAAGCAGACTTATGAGAATGCGATGACCAATTATAAATACGCGGATCAGTTGTATGAGATCGATACAGACGGCCTGGAGGACGACCTGAACGACGCCAGAGAGACTCTGGAAGAATGTGAGGAGAATCTGGAGGAATTCGAAAGCCAGATCGGAGACGGGATCGTGTATGCCGGGTATTCCGGTTCTGTTGTGGAGGTCGCTTATGGAGCGGGAGACAATGTCATCAACGACGCCACGGTTGTGACATATATGGATCAGGATGAAGTGAGCATGACGGTTTCTGTTTCCCAGGACGATATTTCCAGCGTGGCGGTGGGAGATACGGCGACAGTGTACCTGACTGCATACGACGGGGAGCCATTTGAGGCGACTGTCACGGAAGTGGCGACTTCTTCGACCTCCGGATCTTCCACAGTCAATTATGATGTGACAGTACGTATTACCGCGGACAGCAGTAAAATTTACTCGGGAATGACCGGCGAGGTGAGCATTGCCGGTAAGAGCGCAGAGGATACGCTCTATATCTCCAATCAGGCGGTCCACATGGACGGAACGCGCTCCTTTGTGAAGGTGCTTGAGGAGGACGGAACGATCGTGGAGACTGACATTGAAACCGGATTTTCAAACGGGAATACCGTGGCGGTAGTGTCCGGCCTTGAGGAAGGCGATACAGTTCTCATAGAAAGCCAGGTGACAGAATGAGAAATATGGAGCTTTTAAGGCTGGTCGCGCTGAACATTAATCAGAACAAATTCAAGTCTGTCATGACGTCGATCGGTATCGTAGTAGGTGCGGCGACGATTGTTCTGGTGATCGGCATCGGAAAAGGCGGTCAGGCAGATGTAGCGGAGCAGTTCGCGAATCTGAACGCGGGAGCCATCGATATCAGTTATGAATACAGAGGCGAGGAAGAAAGCGGTGGCGGCGGAGGCTTTTCTTTCGGCAATATCGGCCAGATGTTCGGCAATATGTTTGGAGGTATGTTCGGAGGAGGCGGCGCGGGGGATTCTTCCGGCGAAGCGTCGTCCGGCGTTCCTTCTTTTGCGTCAGGATCTTTTCCGGGTGAAATGCCGGGAGGAGATTTTGCAGGAGGAGATTCTGCCTCAGGTGATGCATCAGGAGAAGATTTTTCCGGAGGAGGCTTCAATCCGGGCGAGATGCCAGGAGGCGGTTTTTCCGGAGGAGATTTCAATCCGGATGAAATACCGGAGGGAGACTTTGCCGGAGGGGATTTCACTCCTGGCGAAATGCCGGATGAAGACGGCGTGAGCGGGGAGGAAGAGGAAGAAAACGCAGAAGATCAGGAAGAAGAGGATGCGGAAACAGAGAGTCAGGAGGAGGCGGAAACAGAAAGCAGTGTCGTGGATGACCGCCTGAACCAGGAGGAGATCGTCCTTTCCCAAAGCGACGTGGAGGATATCCTGCGTTTTGTGTCGGATATCGACGGAGCTACGATTTCCTACAGCACACAGGCTTCCATTGAAGGAGCCAGCCTGACGTCTGCCAGAACCTATACGGTGGCGGGCGTAAAGGAGAGTTATGAGACGGTCAGCAAGCTTAAAATGGCGGAAGGATCCTTTATTACCGCGGCTGACGATGATACGAAAAGCAGGGTATGCGTGCTTGGTTCTACAGTGGCGGAAGAGCTTTTTGGAAATTCAGAGGAGATCACGGGAAGTACGATTTATATTGACGACCGGGCTTATACGGTGTCTGGCGTTCTGGAACAGACTTCCACAGTCTCTTCGGGGATCAGCCCGGATACGTCTGTTTTTATTGCCTATGAAACCGGGATAAAATATGTGACGGGCGAGGAGATCGACCCGGTGCTCACCGTGCTCGCGTCAGATGTGAACAGCCTGTCGAAAGTGATCGAATCTGTGAGAACAGTGCTTAAAGAAAATTATCCGGACGTGGAATTCACCTTTGAGGATTCGGGAAGCAAAATGGAGGCGGCGCAGTCTTCCAATGAGACACTGACGCTTCTTTTGTCGGCAATGGCGGTGATTGTATTCCTGGTAGGCGGTATCGGGATCATGAACGTATTGTTTGTGGCCGTCAAGGAACGGACCAATGAAATCGGAATCCTGAAGGCGATCGGAACGTCCCAGGGGACTATCCTTACCGAATTTCTACTGGAGTCGGCCGCTATCAGCTGTATCGGAGGCATATTAGGTATCATAGTAAGCTTTGCGGTACTCCCGGTCGTTCAGCATTTTGACGTGCGTGTTGAAACAAGTTTTATTGCCTGCGCGGCCGCGCTTTGTTTTGCGGTGCTGACAGGAACGCTTTTTGGTATCTATCCGGCGTGGAAAGCGTCGCGGCTGGAACCGGTGGAGGCTTTGAACGCGGAATAAATAATCAGGAAAAGAGAGGTTGATTATGGTGAAAATTTTAAAGAAAACAGGAACTCTTCTCGCGGCAGGTCTGCTTGTATTTACATTGCCGCAGAATGTACTGGCAGAGGATGCTGCCGAAGAAAAATTACAGTCAAATCAGAGAAAAGCGATCATACAGGTGATATCGATCACTGGCAATGAAATGACCTATATTGAGAAAGAAACGGAAACAGAGAGCGCGGCAGAGGAGGAGACAGAGAAAGAATCAGGCGGCGCTGAGGAAGATAAGTCAGAGAAAGAAGCAGACGGCGCTGAGGAAGATAAGTCAGAAGAGAAAGCAGACAGCGCTGAGGAAGATAAGTCAGAAGAGAAAGCAGACGGCGCTGAGGAAAGCAAGTCAGAGGAAAAAGCAGACGGCACTGCGGAAGATAAATCAGAGGAAGAATCGGAGGACACTGAGGCAAAAGAAGCGGAAAGTGAAGCCGGGGATGAAGAAGACTCTGAGAAGAACGATGCGGCAGACGGAGAGTTTGATCCGGAAAAGATGGGAGATATGGAATTTGACCCCGAAAAAATGGGAGATATGGAGTTCGATCCGGAAGAGATGGGAGATATAGAATTTGACCCGGAAAAGATGGGAGACATGGAATTTGACCCGGAAGAGATGGGGGATATGGAATTTGACCTGGAAAAGATGGGAGGCATGGAATTTGATCCGGAAGAGATGGGGGACATGGAGTTTGATCCGGAAAAAATGGGGGATATGGAGTTTGATCCCAAACAGGAGGAAAGCGGAGATTCCTCCTCCGCTGATGAGGAAAACGCGTCGGGAGTTACCACAGTTTATCTGCCGGTTTCGGTAAAAGTGCATACGGATACCGGGGACGTCCGCACCTTCAGTATCCTGGAAGCCGGAGATGAGCTGGAAGTGCTGTTTGAAGAAGATGAGGACGGCGAGGAGGTTATTGTAGAAATCTGGATGCAGGGAGGGGACTCAGAGTGAATGAAACCATCCGGATGGAAGGTGTGAATAAATATTACGCAATCGGAGATTCGAAACTGCATGCGCTGAAGAATGTGAGTCTGTGTGTAAAAAAAGGAGAATTTCTTGCTGTTCTGGGCCCGTCAGGCTCCGGAAAAAGTACATTGATGAACGTTATCGGCTGTATGGATAAGGCTGACAGCGGCACGTATTTTCTGGACGGGATTCCGATCCATGAGGCAAAAGAAAAACAGATCACACAGATACGCAATGAAAAAATAGGATTTATTTTTCAGAAATATCACTTGATTCCCACATATAATGTGTTGCAAAATATAGTCATGCCCCTGCTGGTCAGGGGAATGACTATGAAGAAAGCGGAAGAAGCAGGCAGGGACGTGATCCATATGCTCGGGCTTTCCGAGAGGATCCGCCATAAACCGCGAGAACTTTCCGGAGGACAGCAGCAGCGTGTGGCGATCGCGAGAGCCCTGGTGGGCGAACCGGCCATTCTGCTGGCTGACGAACCCACAGGCGCGCTGGATCAGAACAGCGGCAAAGAGGTGCTGAAGCTCTTCCACAGACTGAATGAGATCGGAAATACGATCGTAATGATCACGCACGATCTGAATGTGGCGCAAAACGCCGGGAGGATCGTAAGGATCGTTGACGGGGAACTTCGTGAAAATGAAGATGTGATACAATAAACTGGAAAGAGGCGGGTGATAGGTATGAGGCTTCTGCTGGCGGAAGATGAACTTTCGCTGTCCAGAGCGCTTGTGAAAATCCTGGAAAAAAACGGTTATTCCGTGGATGCGGTTGTGAATGGACAGGAGGCCCTGGATTTTTTGAAGACAGGACTCTACGACGGAGTGATCCTGGATATTATGATGCCGGTGATGGATGGAATTACAGTTCTGAAAAAACTGAGGAAAACAGGGAATGGAATCCCCATCCTGATACTGACGGCAAAATCAGAGGTGGAGGACAAGGTAACGGGTCTGGATCTCGGGGCAAACGATTATCTCACAAAGCCTTTTTCTACCAAAGAGCTTCTGGCAAGGATCCGGGCGATGCTCCGGGTGACCAGCAGGGCGGCTGATTCCCGGCTCCATATGGGGAATATCACACTGGACTGCGCCTGTCATGAGCTCAGTTCCGATACAGGTAACTTTCGGCTGGCAAACAAGGAATTTCAGCTGATGGAGATCCTGATGCTGAATCAGGGCCATCTGATTCCCACAGAACGGCTTCTGGAAAAAATCTGGGGCTATAACAGCGAGGCGGAGAATCATGTGGTCTGGGTTTATATTTCCTGTTTAAGAAAAAAACTTCAGGCGCTTAACGCAGATATCTGTATTAAGGCCATCCGCAATTCCGGGTATTCTCTGGAGGTGCTCGTATGATACGCAGGCTGCGCATGAAATTTATCGGGATCTGCCTTGGATCTCTGATTCTGGTGATTGCTTTGCTCATGGGGCTGCTGAATTTCCTGAACTATCGGGAAATGGTGGGAGGGATGGATAATCTTCTGGATCTCCTGGCTGAAAACGACGGCAGATTTCCTCCGCCGGAAAGAGGGAGCGGATTTAAGGAACTCCCGGACTCGTTCGACGGGCAGAATATGTTTTCTCCGGAAACACCTTATGCGACGCGGTTTTTCTCTGCGACACTGGACGAAAACGGAGAAATCCTGACTGTGGATGTTGAAATGATTTCCGCAGTGGACAGCGAAGAGGCAAAAGAGTATGCCGCTGAGGCCTGGCGGACAGAAAAGCAGAGAGGATTTCTCGGAGATTATCGCTACCGGAGAATCGCGTCTGAGGACGACTCACTGATCGTTTTTCTGGACTGCACCCGGGAGATGGGCAGCGTAAAGAACGTTCTTCTGACCAGCGCAGGAGTTTCCATGGCGGGCCTCTTTCTGGTATTTGTTCTGATCTATATATTTTCCGGAATTGTGATGAAACCTGTGTATGAAAGCTATGAAAAACAGAAGCGTTTCATCACGGATGCCGGACATGAGATCAAGACGCCGCTTACCACGATCGGCGCGGATCTGGACGTGCTGGAGATCGAGATCGGAGAAAACGAATGGCTGGAGGATATGCGCAGGCAGACGAACCGCCTGGCGATCCTTACCAATGAACTGATCTATCTGGCAAGGATGGAGGAGGGCGGAACGAAGATACCGCTGATCGATCTTCCTCTTTCCGATCTGGTGGAGGAGACGGCGCAGTCTTTCCAGGCGCTGGCTATTATGGAAAACAAAAGTTTCCGCGTACAGATCCAGGAGATGGTGGTCATCAGGGGAGAGGAACAGTCCTTAAGAAAGCTGGTTTCCATTCTTCTGGACAATGCGGTCAAGTATTCCAATGAAAACGGTTCAATTCTTCTTACCCTGGAGAAAAACGGAAAAACAGCCAGGCTGACAGTGGAAAACACTGTTCAGGGCATGGCGGCGGAAACAGTGGGACACCTTTTTGAACGCTTTTACCGGGAAGACGCATCCAGAAATTCCGGTAAAGGAGGATACGGGATAGGGCTGTCTATCGCGGAAGCTATCGTGAAAGCCCACAGGGGAGAAATCAAGGCGTCCCTTTTAAAAGAATCTGTTTTGAGGATCACTGTGCAGTTTCCCGCAAAAGCGGAATCTTCTGCCGGTCCCAGATAAACGAAAAGGAGGAAATCCTGAACGCCAGTATGTGACGTCAGAGCTTTCCTCCTTCTTCATATTCTATTTCAGATCTGCTGCCGGTAGGTGCTCAGAAAATCGCCGATCTTCGTAGCGGCCTTCTCAAGGATCTCTATACGGGGCAGGTAGACAACGCGGAAGTGATCCGGCTGTTTCCAGTTAAATCCGCCGCCGTGGATGATGAGGATTTTCTTTTCTCTGAGAAGATCCAGGGCAAACTGTTCGTCATTTACGAT
>DWXL01000134.1 GCA_019119235.1 Candidatus Blautia excrementigallinarum
CTTTTATTTTTGTCCATTGCTATATTATATATTTTTTTCCAGTTATTCGCAACAAGCAAATCCCCGGAAGGCTTGTATTTTCATGTTGATTATTGTATGATAAATACCACAGGCATACAAAGGAGGAAAAAACATGCCAGGCAATAAAAAACCGACAAATCCTTTCCTGCTTCTGATCGCAATACTGCTGTGTCTCGGTTCTGCAGCTGTTTTTACGCAGTCCTCCGGACACTCTTCACTTATACAGGGAGAAACCGTAGAACTGGCCGCCTCAGGCGACATTCATGATCAGGATCCCGCCCCCGAAAACAACGCCGCGGTAGCTGAGCAGGAAGATTCTTCTCAGGATACAGATACTATTTCAGAAACTGCTGCGACACCTGCGGCAACCGTCACTTCAACACCCGGTCCGGTACCCACAGTATGGGAAGCGTCTCCGGAGGCTGCCAGCGGAGTCTGGACTTCCAACGGCAGTTACTGGATGTTCATAGTTAACGGCGTCCCGTATACCGGATGGCTGAACGATACCGACGGCAAGCGGTATTTCTTTAATTCAGAAGGACTGATGCATACAGGCTGGCTGGATTATGAAGGAAAAAAATATTATATGGATCTGGACGGGATCATGCAGACAGGAATCATCACTGTTGCAGGAAAAAGCTATGAGCTTCTTCCCGACGGTTCTCTGAAAAATTAGAATTTTAAAGGGCACAGGAAACTTAATTCCTGTGCCCGTATTTTTTAGTTATTCCAGAAGACTGCTGTGAACATATGCCGTCTGACCTTCATAGTCAATCTGGATCCATTCACCTTCTGCGCCTTTCTTTTCAACTTCTGTTCCGGCTTCCAGTCCGCCGATCACTTCCGCGTCTGAACTTGCGCCCGCACGTACGTTACATCCCTCTGTAACTGTGAGCATCGTACCGCTGGCTGCCGCAGAAGAAGAAGCTGCATCTTCTCCCAGTCCGTCAAGGAACTGTGCAAGAGCAGGATCATCTACCTGTGCCTGGTCATAAGCTGACTGCACTTCCTGTCTTAAGTCTTCCACATCTTTATCTGACAGGAGTTCATCCATATACTGAGAAATCTCCGCATTCTGATCTGCCGCTCCCAGTATCTGGAAATTATGGCTGCTGTCCTCCACTACATAGGAATAGCCAAGTGACGGAACTGGCGTCTCCACTCCGCTGCAGATATAATCATAGCAGGTATAAACTACATAAGAGTTCTCGTCCAACCCCTTTTTCGTATAGACACTGCCTGCCTCATAGCCCTCGATGTAATCCTTGGCGTTTGTTATTCTGGACTCATCGGAAGCTGTCAGATCACTGACCAAAGTCCTCAGCGTCGCAATATCTCTTTCCCCTAAAGCTCTGTAATAGCTCTGCATGAATGCAGTGATCTCCGCACTGCCCTCCACCAAGGGATTCGTATCTTCTTCTTTCTTCCCGTCGTTTGCCTCCCCATCATCTTCCGGAGAAGAAGGATCATTTCCCTGGCCGTCGTCCTGAACTGTATTCTGCTCTTCATCGGAAGTACCCTTCCCACTTCCAACACATGCACGGATGCCGAAGAACAATACAGCTACGATTATCAGAATCACTCCGCCAAGCATAAAATAGCGGAGGTTATCAGATAACCATTCTCTGAAATTATCCAAGTTCTTGTCCTCCTTAAATTACAGCGCACCGGAACTTTCCCCCTGTTCCGGGCAAACACGTCTGAAGGGAATCGAACCCCCGCACATGGTACCGGAAACCACTGCTCTATCCACTGAGCTACAGACGCATTTCTGTGAAAGACCATCCAGAATACAGATTCTGTTAAGTCTTCCCTTTGAAATATATTGCCTATATTTCAACACAGAATATATTATCACATTATATAATAAAAGTAAAGTTTTTTATTTTCTGAAAACTTTATCTGCAATTCGTACAAGATATGTTCCGCCTGGCATACGGGAAAGTTTCTCCCTGGACGGACCTTCCAGAAAAATATATGCCAGGAAATATACCGCGGCGGCAAAAACAACTGCCACGACCAGACATACCGCATTGGAATGGATCAGGCTGTAAAGTCCGTAATATACAAGACCCGCTGCAGCACACATAGGAACAGAAGCCAGGATTGGGTTCAGATAGGCGTACTTCCACGGATTCTTATACTGCAGATATTTCTTCATGGCGATATCATTCAAAATGCATACAACCACAGCGTAAATGATCATGGCCACAAGCAGGGAATATATTCCCAGATCTGTGAAAAGAAGAAGCAGAACAACTGCCACCACGTCCACCGCAAGCGCAATCGCCGCTGTGATCATTGGGATCCTGGGACGTCCGATCCCCTGGAGAACACCATTGGAGATATTGGACATACCATTGAGGAGAATAGTAAAAGAACCAAGCATCAGAAGCTTTCCCGCCACCCCGTTCGTCCCGCCAAAAAGGAACGAAACAATAGGCTGGGCAAGAGCCGCCAGACCTACGGCGCAGGGAACGGAAATAAACATGGAAAGCTGCACAGTCTGGTCGATCCTTTTTCTGGTTTCTTCAATATCTCCCACCGCATAGAGCGCGGAAATCTCCGGGAGCATGGATGTAGGCGCCGCGCTGGACAGAGTAAGGGGAATATTGATGATGCTCATAAAATAAGTGGCATATTCCGCGTACATCATACTGAGCATATCCGCGTCCGCCCCCTGACGGCCCAGAATCTCTGAATAAAGAACGCCGTTCAGGTATCCGTTTACGTTATAGATAAAAGCGCTGAGGATAATGGGCGATACGATAAGGACGATCAGTTTCAGAATCTGACCGTATGATTCTTCTCTGTGCGCCCTGTCCCGGGACACACGCATACGGATCCCTCGCCGGTTCAGTCCGTACACCAGAAGCATGAACAAAAGGGCGATCACCACTCCTGCCGTCGTGCCCACTGTAGAACCTGCCGCTCCCCATTTCGCAGTCTGTCCGTCTGTTCCGTCGGAAAGGTATTTTATGAAAAGCCATGCGGCAATAAGGCTTACCGCCGCATTGAAAATCTGCTCCAGGATCTGCGACACAGATGTGGGCAGCATATTCTGATAAGCCTGGAAATACCCCCTGTATACGCCCAGAATCCCGGACAGAAAAATCGTCGGCGAAAGGATCTGCAGGGCAAGGACCGCGTTGGGCTGATTGCTGGGGATGATAAATCTTGCCCCAAACAGACAGATCAGCGCCACAACGCCGCCCACAACGGCCGCATAGATCATTGCGCCGCGGAAAATCTTCTGGGCGTTCCGGTAATCCCGGAGCGCCACTCTCTCCGCAATCAGCTTGGATACCGCCTGGGGAATGCTGAATGAAGCGATCATAAGAAGGATCATGTAAGCATTCTGGGCAAGACTGATATATCCCATTCCCATATTTCCCACGATAGAGGAAAGAGGGCTTTTGTACAACAGTCCGATGATCTTGGATATCATTGCCGCGATCATCAGAAAAGATGCGTTTCTTACTAAATTGTTCTTCTGACTCATATTATACTGTTACCCCTGTCTTCTGTTCTCGATCTGCCAGTCTACCGGCTCCAGTCCGTTTTCTCTCAGAAAATCATTGGTCCTGCTGAAGTGCCTGCAGCCAAAAAATCCTCTGTAGGCGGAAAGCGGGCTCGGGTGAGGCGCTTCCAGGATCAGGTGACGCGGATTATCCAGCATGGATTTTTTCATCTGCGCCGGTCTTCCCCAGAGAAGAAAAACAATGGGTCTGTCCTGCCCGTTCAGCACGCGGATCGCAGCGTCTGTAAACTGTTCCCAGCCGATCCCTCTGTGGGAATTGGCCTGATGCGCCCTGACCGTCAGTACCGTATTCAGAAGCAGCACGCCCTGACGTGCCCATTTTTCCAGATTTCCGTTATCCGGGATATAGCATCCCAGGTCGTCATGCAGTTCCTGATAAATATTCACAAGCGACGGAGGGATCTCCACGTTTTCCCTCACGGAAAAACACAGCCCCTGGGCCTGTCCGTCATTGTGATAGGGATCCTGCCCCAGGATCACGACTTTCACCTGGCTTAACGGAGTCAGGTGAAATGCATTGAATATTTCATCTGCAGGCGGAAAAATCTTTCTCGTTCTGTACTCCTGCATGATCGTTTTATATAATTCGGCGTAATACGGCTGATGAAATTCATCTTTCAGCGCGTCCAGCCATTCTCCGGATAAAGGAGCCATGTCTTCACCTCTTTCATCTTCGGACGGAAACACCCTTCGCTGCCAGATAATCTTTTACCTGGCGGATTTCCAGTTCTTTGTAATGAAACAATGACGCAGCAAGCGCCGCGTCCGCGCCGCCTTCTGTCAGCGCCTCGTAAAAATGCTCCAGAGTTCCGGCTCCTCCGGACGCGATCACTGGAATGGAAACAGCATCCGATACCGCCCGGGTAAGCGAAATATCATATCCGGCTTTCGTACCGTCGCAGTCCATACTGGTAAGGAGGATTTCTCCTGCTCCCAGACGTTCTGCTTTCTTCACCCATTCAAGGGCGTCGATCCCGGTGTCCAGCCGGCCTCCGTGCTTGTAGATGTTCCAGCCGCCGTCTTCTCTTCTCTTGGCGTCCACAGCCACGACAACACACTGGCTTCCAAATTTCTCCGCGGCTTCTGTGATAAGTTCCGGCCGGTCTATGGCGGCGGAATTTACCGAGATCTTATCCGC
>DWXL01000135.1 GCA_019119235.1 Candidatus Blautia excrementigallinarum
AGCGGACATTTGCGAAGCAAAAGGCACTGAGCGGCGAAGTCGCGAGGTGACTGCTTATCGAAGCAACGCGAGGTCAGAGAGATTCTTCATAAAATGTCAGCATGTGTGCAGTTTTGAAGGTACAACCTTCAATGGCCCAGTGGCTCAGTTGGTTAGAGCGCCGCCCTGTCACGGCGGAGGTCGTGAGTTCGAGTCTCATCTGGGTCGTTACATCATTCGATGTAATGATGTACAATTTAATAATATGGGGTCTTAGCTCAGCTGGGAGAGCATCTGCCTTACAAGCAGAGGGTCATAGGTTCGAGCCCTATAGGCCCCATAGATTTGGGTGGATTCCCGAGTGGCCAAAGGGGGCAGACTGTAAATCTGTTGGCACCGCCTTCGAAGGTTCGAATCCTTCTCCACCCATTCAGGTGTTTTTCTTGCACCTGCCTGAAGAGCTTACGACAGGCTCGTTTAAATAAGCCGATGTGGCTCAATTGGCAGAGCAGCTGATTTGTAATCAGCAGGTTATCGGTTCGAGTCCGATCATCGGCTTTGAATTTCATATTGCCGCGGGGTGGAGCAGTCTGGAAGCTCGTCGGGCTCATAACCCGAAGGTCACAGGTTCAAATCCTGTTCCCGCTACTATGCCCAGATAGCTCAGTTGGTAGAGCAGAGGACTGAAAATCCTCGTGTCGCTGGTTCGATTCCGGCTCTGGGCATTTTTCCTTGGGAAATTCAATTGAAAGAGTAATATGCTGGTTAGAAAAAGCCTGGGCATTTTTCCTTGGGAAATTCAATTGAAAGAGTAATATGCTGGTTAGAAAAAGCCTGAGCATTTTCCTTGAAAACTTTTTCCTTGGAAATATGGGGTATTAGCTCAGTCGGTAGAGCACTTGACTTTTAATCAAGTTGTCCGGGGTTCGAATCCCCGATGCCTCATTCATTTAAAAATATACTCCTTTTATGAATGATAATATTCGTTTATATTGTTGTTCATAAAGGGAGTATATTTTTTTGTTCTATTTAGTCTTTCTGAGGAATATATTTTTATTACCTGTGTAGCATAGGGAAGTGCGCAGCCCGGAAGCTGGACATGTAGGGTAGTAGCTTGTATGGAAAGAAGGAGGACTTTATGCGAAAAATAAAAAATTATTTTCACGGGTTTTTTACGGCAGTTCTGTGTATGCTGATCAATCTGTTTTCCGGAAAAAATGCAGAAAACACAAATACGGATGAACAAGTTCTTTCCTCTGGGCTAGGTGAAGGCGGAAGGAGCATATCGCTGATGATCAGATCCGTCGGAGAGTTAAAAAGATTAATCTGTAATGCTGCGAAATTTAAATCAGGGAGTTATATAAAAAAGAGTTTTTTCTGGCTTCAGGGTCCGGGAGACAGATTCAGAGTCCGTGGGAGGACTCGCTGAATAATTTATTTATACAGAGATAGTTACAGGATATGTTTTCTTGTGACCAATGTATAATAATAAAATTATAGAGATAGTCATATATTAAGATAAAACAAATGAAGGAAAAACTATGAGTCGAAAAGAAGTGATGTGGTTTTCCGGATTTGTCTTTTTATGGCTGTTTCCTTATTTTACCACGATTATCCTAAATGGTATGGATGTGGCGTTACTAAACCGTATGCCGGATGCGGAGGATCTTCTTCCTGCCGCGCTTTGCGTACAGATCCCGAAGGACTATGAAACAGCTGCAATAGAAGCGCAGGCTGTGATAGCAAGAACAAATCTTTGGCGAAAAATAGATGAACAGAAATATATTCCGGAAATACTCGCGGATATTGCTTCAGGATTAAGGGAAAGCAACGCAGGATGGGATTTTTATGACCCTGTCTATGAGAAAGCGGTACGAGAGACGGAAGGAAAGATCCTGACTTTTGAAGGAGAGCTGAAGCTTGTTCCGTATCACGAAATCAGCAGCGGACAGACGAGGGACGGGGAATCTGCTTTTCATGACAGCAGATATGCTTATTTAAAATCAGTTGACAGCGGCGGAGATAAGAATGCGCCTGCTTATATAAACAGTACATATATACCCCTGCAGCAAATGCCCTCTGAGCTGGAGATTCAGGAGAGAGATGACAGCGGTTATGTAATCAGTCTTACAGCAGATGGCAGTCTTCTGGAAGGTGAATCCTTTGCCAGAGGGATGGGACTTTCATCGTCTGATTTCACCATACAGGAAATAGGCGGAGAAATCCGTTTCCTGTGTAAAGGACGGGGTCATGGTCTTGGATTTTCTCAATATGGCGGGAATGTCATGGCAGAGGCGGGAAGCTCCTGGGAAGAGATACTTTCTTTTTATTTTCCCGCGATGGAGCAGTGTGATGTGGATGATCTGAAAAAAACTGAATAGACTTACATATTCTGGACACCCTATAAATACAGAAATCATAAGCAGAGGTGAAAGGAATATGACGAAAAACAGAATCATAAAATATGCCGCAAATACAGCCCTTCTGGCAGTTCTTGCCGCAGCCGGGATAGGTGTCTATCAGCTGGGGACCGCCCCGTCGGATGAAAAAATAATCCAGGATAAGAATGCCCCGCAGACTGTAGAGGAGAATATGGAAGAGGAACCGCTGGTCGATGCGGGAACATCTCAGGTAGAGGCGGATCTGGAAAACGCCGGAGAGGGGAATCTTGCCGGAAATGATATCGCAGAAACAGAAGATACAACGGTAAATGAACCGGATTTTCAGGAGAACGGATCTGAAGAGACAACAGCGCAGAAAACAGATACGGATGCTGAGGATGTGGCCGATACTGCAGAAACCGGTATGGAGGAGACGACAGATGTCTCCGCAGAGGCGGCTTCCCTTCCGAAACTAAGTTTTTCCGAGGATACGCTGATGCAGTGGCCGGTGAACGGAAATATCCTTCTGGATTACAATATGGATCAGACTACTTATTTTCCTACTCTGGATCAGTATAAATTAAGCCCGGCCATTGCCGTACAGGCGGTGGAAGGCGCGCCGGTGACAGCTTCTGTAAGGGGAACTGTATATTCTGTTGAAGAGGATCCCCAGACGGGAACAACGGTAACCATGGAACTGGGAGACGGATATCAGGCAATATACGGACAGCTGAAAGATCTTGCGGTTTCAGAAGGAGAGACTGTGGAGCAGGGGGAGACGATCGGTTATATTGCCGCGCCTACGAAGTATTACAGCAAAGAGGGAAGCAATCTTTACTTTGCAATGAGGCAGAATGGAGAACCTGTTGATCCGATCATGTATCTGCCGTAAAAGGAAACTGTTCTTTAAAGTGGATGATTCACAAAATCAGTAAAACCTCGTATAATAAAGCAGGTGGGAATAAGAATCCGCAGCCGGAAATTCTCCTACCTGCTTTTCTTTTTGTAAAATACTTGTTATACCCGGCTGCTTTTCATATAGATAACGGGACAGCCGCTGCTGCCAGCGTGCCGGCGGCTGTCCTTTACATAGATCGTGCAGATGGACTGCTTTGAACTAACCGGACACAGAACTTCCGGGAGAAAGGGAAAAAACGGAACGATGAACTATACATATATGCTGGAGTGCGCTGACGGAAGCCTTTATACAGGATGGACAAACTGTCTGGAAAAGCGGCTGCAGGCTCATAACGGAGGCCGTGAAGGCGCAAAATACACGAAAGCTAAAGGACCGGTCCGCCTAGTATATTATGAGGGATACGCGACCAGAGAAGAGGCGATGAGACGGGAGTGCGCCATTAAAAAGCTGTCCAGAAAAGAGAAGCTGAGACTGACAGATTTTCAGGAAAACATGGAAGCCTGTCCTGAAAAACAGGCGCCGCGCGGAAGTATTCAGGGAAATATAAAAAACAGCGGAACCGTTTAAAAATAGTTCCGCTGTTCCGGGAAGCTGTATCATGCCTGTCGGTTTCTTATCATCAAACCGGCATTGCGGCGATAAAGAAATACATTACAATAAAATGGCAGGCGCTTCCAAGCATGATAAATACATGAAAAATTTCATGTGAACCGAAGCTCTGGTGTCTTGCGTTAAATAAGGGAAGTTTCAGTCCGTAGATCACACCGCCGATGGTATAGATGATTCCTCCGGCCAGGAGCCACCCGAAGCCTGCTCTGGGCAGGGAATGAAAGATCGGCACAAACGCCAGAACGCACAGCCATCCCATGCCGATATACAGGACAGAAGACAGCCATTTGGGACAGTTGATCCAAAGACCCTTAAGCAGGATCCCCAGAATGGCGACGGTCCACACAAGTCCGCA
>DWXL01000136.1 GCA_019119235.1 Candidatus Blautia excrementigallinarum
AACGCCATTCCTTTTCATGAAGCTGCCGGTATCGGTACGGGCAAGGTGATCCGGGAACACTCCACCATCGGTCTTGTGGTCACTACGGACGGGAGTTTCGGTGAATTGCCAAGAGAGAATTTTCTGGAGGCTGAGGAGAGGACCGTGGCGGAACTGAAGAAGCAGGGAAAGCCTTTTCTGATCCTTTTGAATTCACAGTTTCCCCATAAGGATGAGACACAGCGTCTGGCAGAAGAAATCCGAAATAAATACGGGGTTTCTGTAGTGCCGGTAAGCTGCGAGCAACTCCGCAAAGAGGATATCACGCGGATTCTGGAGCAGGTTCTCTATGAGTTTCCGGTAAGTGAGATCCGGTTCTATATTCCCAAGTGGGTGGAGATGCTTCCGGCCGATCATGAGCTGAAAGGCCAGATCATCGGACGGATCCGGGAGCTTATGAAGTCTCTGGTCCACATTAAAGACGTAACGAAGGACGCGGTGAAGCTCGACGGTCCCTATGTGCAGGATACGCTTCTGGATGAAGTGAATCTTTCCGATGGAGTCGTGCGTGTGAGGCTGCAGATCAGGGATGAGTATTATTATCAGATATTAAGCGAACTCTGTGGCGTTCCCATGGAGAGCGAATACGACCTGATCCATACGATGAAAGAACTGGCGCAGATCAGAGAAGAATATGTGAAGGTGAAGCCTGCGCTGGAATCGGTAAAGGGAAGCGGATACGGCGTCGTTGTGCCGGAACTGGAAGAAATCCAGATCGAGGATCCTTCTGTGATACGCCAGGGGAATAAGTTCGGTGTGAAGATCCGTTCAAAGAGTCCTTCCGTCCACATGATCAAGGCAAATATCGAAACGGAGATCGCGCCGATTGTGGGGACGGAGCAGCAGGCGGAAGACCTGATCCGGTATATCCAGGAAAGCGGGGACAGGGGAGAGAGTATCTGGGAGACCAATATTTTCGGCAAGTCTATTGAACAGCTTGTGCAGGACGGGATCAGAAACAAGATTGCCGCCATTGGAGAGGAAAGCCAGGCGAAGCTGCAGGATACCATGCAGAAAATCGTCAACGATACCCGGGGCGGCCTGGTATGTATTATTATCTGAGTTGTCTGCAGTATCGTACATGTCGGAACAGGGGAGGCATAGTCCCCTGTCCGGTAAAAACTGGATGTTTTTTATGCTGATTTGTCAGGAAAATGATTTGACTTATTCAGAACTCCGTTCTATAATATACTGGATTACATTATAGTTGGAGCTGAGCGTATGTATAAGAAATCGCCGCAGGGGTGGCTGAAGCACTGGGATTTTATCCTTCTGGATATCATCAGCCTCCAGTTGGCTTTTATTATCGCGTATTTTATATATATTGATGTGGGGAATCCCTACAGAGATTTTTTGTACAGGAGTGAGGCCTTTGTTTTTATCCTGTGCCAGATTGCCGTTTTCTTCTTCGGCCAGTCCTATCAGGGTATCCTCAGAAGAGGGCTGTACGCGGAGTTTTCGAAAACAGTGAAGCATGTGTGCACAGTTATGCTTCTCTCTATTTTTTACCTGTTTATTACCCAGCAGTCGTCTCTTTATTCCAGGATGACATTTTTTATCACTGCTGTCTTGTATCTGATCCTGGATTATACGGGGCGTGTTGTTCGCAAATGGTATGTACTTAAGAAGAATATCACATCCGGCAAGCGGTCCATGGTCCTGGTGGCCTCATCCTCGGAGGTGCAGGAGGTCCTCAGGCGGCTTATGGATTCACCTGTTCAGGAATTTGCGGTCACAGGTATCGCGCTTCTGGATACAGACCTGACCGGAGAGTACATAGACGGTATCCCGGTTGTGGGTGACGTCAGCAATGTGAAGGAATATCTCTGTCATGAATGGGTGGATGAGGTTTTTATTAAGATCAGTGATTCGGAACCTTATCCTTCGGCGCTGATCGACGACCTGGTGGTAATGGGACTTACCGTACACCTGAGCCTGAATGCCATGGAGAAGTTCTCTTCCGGGAAGAAATATGTGGAGCGGATGGGCGATTATACGGTTGTTACATCCAGTATCAACATGACTTCTCTCAAACAGATGCTTTACAAGCGTGTAATGGACATTGCCGGCGGCCTTGCGGGCTGTGTGATCACTCTGTTCCTGATCATTATCATCGGCCCCATGATTTATCTGAAATCACCCGGTCCGATCTTTTTCTCCCAGGTACGTATCGGCCAGAACGGGAAGAAGTTCCGGATCTATAAATTCCGCAGTATGTATATGGATGCTGAGGAACGTAAGGCGGAGCTGATGAAGAATAACAAGATGAGCGGCCTGATGTTCAAGATGGATTACGATCCCCGCATCATCGGAAGTGAGAAGATCGGGAAGGACGGCAAGCCGAAGGGTATCGGAAACTTTATCCGCAAGACTTCCCTGGACGAATTCCCTCAGTTCTGGAATGTTCTTAAGGGCGACATGAGTCTGGTGGGAACAAGACCGCCTACAGTGGACGAGTGGGAACAGTATGAACTGCACCACCGGATCCGTATGGCTACCAAGCCGGGGATCACCGGTATGTGGCAGGTGAGCGGACGAAGTGACATTACGGATTTTGAGGAAGTGGTCCGGCTGGATACAGAGTATATTGAGAACTGGTCCATCGGTCTTGATATCAAGATACTTTTGAAGACGGTTCTCGCCGTACTGAAAAATGACGGCGCCGTATAGTTTTACATACTGAATTTTGAAATGCAGACTGTTTCGGACAGTCTGTATTTTTTTACTCTCTATAATCAGATTGTGAACCAATTTTACATAATCTGAGAAAGGAGAGAAATGTTATGAAATCACCGGAGGTTACGATCCGCCAGGTCAGTATGGAATGGCTCGGCATGAAGAAACTTGTAGTAAAGCAGTCTACTTACGCGAAGTATGAATCGATCGTGGGAAATCACATCGCAGAATGTCTGGGAGATATTCCCCTCTGCAGAGTGAATTCTGCCATGGTCAATGCCTTTGCCGCGGAAAAAATGGGGATACAGCCGGACGGCTGCAGGGGAAATTGTGAGAAAGGCGTTATGTGTGCCAAGACGGTGCGGGATATCTGCACGATCCTGAAGTCTATCATACGATACGGCGAGAATGAATATCATCTGCAGAATCTGGTGGGAAATACAGTGCTTCCCCGGGCGAAAGCGGCGGAGAAAGAAATACTGAATGTAAACGAGGTGAGAAAGTTCGAGAGATATCTCCGGGAGAACCAGGACGTTCCCCGGTGCGCAGGGCTTCTTTTGTGTCTCTATACCGGGATGAGGCTTGGCGAGATCTGCGCCCTGAAATGGACGGATATCGATCTGAAAACCCGCACTCTGTGTGTTTCTCATACAGCCCAGAGGATCGCGGCCGCGGCGGGAGAGGGTCTGCCCCGTACCGTGGTGATCACGGACTTTCCCAAAACAGACGCCTCGAAACGTGTGATCCCCATTCCGGATACTGTATTTCCGCTGATCCGGAGTAGATTCCCGGGATCGGGAAAGGATTTTTATTTTCTGACGAATTCGCCCCGTCTGATCGAACCCAGAAATTACCAGTATTTTTTTGAAAAAGCGCTGGAACGGGCGGGGGTGCGCAGCGTGAATTTTCATATTCTCCGCCACACCTTTGCCTCCAGATGTGTAGAGGCGGGTATGGACGTTAAAACATTAAGCGAGATCCTCGGACATTCCAGCACCGGGATCACGCTGAATTATTATGTGCATTCCTCCATGGAATCCAAGAAGAAACAGATCAACCGGCTCAGGTTCGGCTGCTAAGTTTATCTTTTATGCAGTTCCATCCACTGCCGGATGTAGCGGATCTGTTCTTCGTCAGAGACAGCCTGGGACGCAGGATCGTTTCCGGCCGCGAGACAGCAGAACAGCACGAAGGACTGGAGCAGAAAGAACAGTAATAGAAACAGGATCATGGTAAGGCCTCCTTTTTCTGTTGATATCTTTCATTATTGGCAGTTCTGTGTTTTTTATGCAGAAAGATGCAATTCGCAAAGAAATCTTCTCCGGAATACATTAAAATAAAACCTCTTTTTCTGGAGTATATTCA
>DWXL01000137.1 GCA_019119235.1 Candidatus Blautia excrementigallinarum
GAGGCAAACCAGATCCTGGAACTGATACTGAATGATACTAAAAAGAAATGAGGGAAGAAAAATGAACTATACAAAAGACACTTGGAAGATTGGGAACCATGAATTTACCTCCAGGTTTATCCTGGGATCCGGAAAATATTCTCTGGATCTGATAAAGGCGGCAGTAGAGCAGGCCGGGGCCCAGATCATTACGCTGGCTCTTCGCCGGGTAAACGAAGGAGGCGCTGCAAATATCCTGGATTATATCCCTCAGGGAGTCAGCCTCCTGCCGAATACTTCCGGGGCCAGAGACGCCCAGGAAGCCGTGCGGATCGCCAGGCTTTCCAGAGAAGTCTGCGGCAGCGACCTGGTAAAGATCGAGATCATGCGGGATACCAGATATCTGCTTCCGGACAACCAGGAAACGATAAAAGCTACAGAGATCCTGGCAAAGGAAGGCTTTACTGTTATGCCCTATATGTATCCGGATCTGAATGTGGCCAGAGATCTGGTACAGGCAGGCGCCGCCTGCATCATGCCTCTGGGAGCGCCCATCGGTTCCAATAAAGGTCTGTGTACCAGGGAATTTATCCAGATCCTCATTGACGAGATTGATCTGCCGATTATCGTAGACGCCGGTATCGGAAGGCCTTCCCAGGCCTGTGAGGCCATGGAAATGGGGGCGGCGGCAGTGATGGCCAACACCGCCATTGCAACGGCAGGAGACGTGCCTCTTATGGCAGACGCCTTCCGCAAGGCTATAGAAGCAGGAAGAGAGGCTTACCTTTCCGGACTGGGAAGAATTATGGAAAAAGGCGCCAGCCCTTCCTCGCCTCTTACAGGATATCTTCAGGACTAGGAGGCAGAGATCATGAGTCAGGAAAATCACGTAAACGAAAGTATCATCAATGAGGAAGTAAAAGAATTTCTGGAAAAAGGAAAGCGGACGGATCCTATGAAATATCTGCCGGATATGGAGATAATCCAAAGCGATGTGATGGACAAAGTCCGGGAGGCTGCGAAAAATTACGACTACAGTCTGTATACCGAGGCGGACGTAAGAAGAGCCCTTGCTCATGATTACAAGACCCCGGAAGACTTTAAGGCCCTACTTTCTCCTGCGGCTCTGCCTCTGCTGGAGGAGATTGCCCAATGTGCCCAGAAGGAGACCAGAAAGCACTTTGGCAATTCTATTTATATGTTCACCCCTATCTATATCGCAAATTACTGTGAAAATTACTGTATCTACTGCGGGTTTAACTGCCATAACAAAATCAAAAGAGCCCAGCTCACATATGAAGAGATTGACAAGGAAATGGCGGCTATCGCCCAGTCCGGCCTTCAGGAAATCCTGATCCTTACAGGAGAGAGCCGGAAAAAATCTACGGTGGAATATATCGGAGAAGCATGTAAGATCGCCGGAAAATATTTCCGGGTCATCGGCCTGGAGGTTTATCCTATGAATTCTGATGAGTATGCCTATCTCCATAAATGCGGAGCAGATTATGTGACTGTTTTCCAGGAGACCTATCATGCAGACAAGTATGAGACTCTTCATCTGGCAGGTCATAAGAGGGTCTACCCCTATCGTGTCAACGCCCAGGAAAGAGCTCTTATGGGCGGTATGCGGGGCGTGGCTTTCGGCGCCCTTCTGGGACTGGACGATTTTCGGAAAGACGCCTTTGCCACAGGTATGCACGCCTGGTATCTACAGAAAAAATATCCCCAGGCAGAGATTTCCTTCTCCTGTCCCAGACTCCGTCCCATTATTAATAACGATAAGATCAACCCTATGGACGTTCACGAGGCCCAGCTTCTCCAGGTAGTCTGCGCTTACCGTCTGTTTATGCCTTTTGCAGGGATCACTATTTCTACACGAGAGTGCGCCAGGGTAAGGGATAATCTGGTAAAAATCGCTGCTACCAAGATCTCTGCCGGCGTGAGCACCGGAATCGGAGAGCATGTAGAAGAGCTGGAGGATAAGGGGGACGCTCAGTTTGAGATCTCGGACGAACGGTCCGTCCGGGAGGTCTATGACAGCCTGCTGAAAGAAGATCTTCAGCCGGTGATGGCGGAGTATGTCTATGTGTAAGAAAGAAAAGGAAACAATGGAAAAAGATCTCTGGTCCCGGATTACAGTTGTGACAAACCGGAAATTGTCTGTACGGCCCTTTTTGGAACAGATCGAGATCCTGTGTAAAAAAAGGCCGGAGAGGATCCTGTTAAGAGAAAAAGATCTGGAACAGGAAGCCTATACCCGGCTGGCCGGAAAAGTAAAAGAAATCTGCGATATATATCAGGTACCTTTTTACTGTCATACTTACAGGGAGGCGGCGGTAAAAACAGAGGCCGCCGGCCTGCATCTTCCCCTTCCTGTACTGCGCAGTACAGGAACAAGGAATTTGGAAAAAACAGCGGTAGGCTGCTCGGTACACAGTGTGCAGGAGGCTGAAGAAGTGGCGGCTTTAGGGGCGGATTACCTGATCGCCGGTCATATTTATGCCACGGAATGCAAGAAAGATCTTCCGCCCAGAGGGGTGAAGTTTTTGAAGGAAGTCTGTCAGGCTGTTTCTCTTCCGGTCTACGCCATCGGCGGGATACGTCTGGATCAGGTACAGATAGAAGAAAACCTGGCCGCCGGGGCCTGGGGAGTATGTATCATGTCAGGGGCTATGACCTGTGACCCCTGAGAGAAAGGAGGAGTTTTTCCGGAAAGTATGCTTTCGGGAAAACTCCTCCTTTCTTATCCTATATTATATATGCTGTCAATCGGACACAGTTTTTTCAAAAAAATTTTGCAAATAATGTTGACAAATGTTTACAACGGTGCTATCTTAACAATGTAAATGTTAGCACTCTTAATTGATGAGTGCTAACAGACAAAAACGGAAAGGAGCTGAGAATGTGGAAGAAGGATTGAGCGACCGCAAGAGAAAGATACTGAAAGCGATCATCAAAACCTATATGGAAACAGG
>DWXL01000138.1 GCA_019119235.1 Candidatus Blautia excrementigallinarum
TCGATACGCGCCTGGGGGAACTTCTCCGTAGGACGGAAAGATTTCTCCAGTACAGCTCCTGTAATGATATTTTTATATTTTGTTCTGACAAATGCAGCGCCCTTTCCAGGTTTTACATGCTGAAATTCAACAATCTGACATACATTTCCATCAATTTCAAGTGTGATACCATTTTTGAAATCACCTGCTGAAATCATAGTTTATTTCCTCCTTCTTGTACTGTTCACTGTCTTTCATTCTATAATACCGCGGAATATTTTTCAACTGTTTTTTTCATATGCCGCCAATTTCTCTTCTATTTCCTGAATCAGGCCGTCGAAGCTCTTTACTCCGGTGATGACCTGGATATCTGCGTATTTGCTGTATACCGGATCTCTCTGCTTCAGAAGTCTGCGTATTTTCTCATCTCTGTCGTCTCCGTCAAGAAGCGGATCCTTCCTGGATCCTTCCAGCCTTTCTTTCAGTGTCTCAAAAGAACCCTTGATGTAAACCACTGTTCCCAGTTCTTTCAGAAGCTTCTGGTTCTGCTCCTGAAGGGGCACTCCTGCGCCGAGAGAGATGACCTTTCTCTCGGTATCCTCAAGGAGCTCTTTCAGAGCGACTGTTTCCAGCGCCCTGTAAAAAGGCTCTCCGAATCTTTCAAAAACTTCTCTCATGGAAAGATTTGTTTTGCTGATGATCATTTTTTCCAGATCTGTAAAGGGAAGCCCCAGATCTTTGGACAGCCGTTTCCCCACTCTCGTTTTGCCTGAACCCATAAAACCGATCAGAACCACATGGTTCATAAAGTCCCCTCCTCTTTTCTGTAGAAATAAAGTACGATCTTTTCCAGATAGCGTTTCAGAACGATCTGGATCTCTTCTTTCGGATGAATCGGCTTTACCAGAATATTTCGGATCCCCGCTCTTTTTGCCCCGTAAATATCTGTAAACAGCTGATCTCCGATAAAAATGGTATTGGAACGGTCCGTTCCCAGTAGTTCCATAGCCCGCTCGTACCCCCCTACGGCAGGCTTGTGAGCATTTTCTATAAACTGCTCTCCTATTCTGTCGTTAAAAGAAGCCACTCTCCCGATCTGGTTATTAGATAAAAAGCAGCTTCTGAATCCAATCCGGCGAAGCTTCTCAAACAGCTCCACCGCACGTTTATCCGCCGGCGCCCCGTGGGGCACCAGCGTATTGTCAATATCAAACAGAAGTCCTCTGTATCCCTCCCTGTACAGCTTCTCATAATCTATATCATAGGCGGAATCCAGATACTCGTCCGGAAAAAAACAACGAAACATTCTTTTCTCCTGTCAGTCCTCAGCGTTCACTCAGCGGAACATATTCCGCAGAATCCAGGACGTTTTTGTATGCGGGACGGATGATCTTATCCGTATTGATAAGCTCTTCCATCCTGTGGGCGCTCCAGCCGACGATACGGGCAACCGCGAACATCGGAGTATAGAGTTCCAGCGGAAGATCAAGCATACTGTATACGAAACCGCTGTAGAAGTCCACATTGGCGCTGACGCCTTTGTAGATGCGGCGCTCTTCGGCGATCACTTCCGGTGCGAGCCTCTCTACCAGAGAGTAGAGACGGTAATCCTTCATCCGTCCTTTTTCTTTCGCCAGGCTCTCCACAAAACTCTTCAGCACTTCAGCCCTGGGGTCGGAAACAGAATAGATCGCGTGTCCCATACCGTAGATCAGGCCGCTGCGGTCGAACGCTTCCTTGTGGAGCAGCTTCTTCAGATATGCTCTCACCTCGTCCTCATCATCCCAGTTATGTACCGCGTGCTTCATATCGTTAAACATACGGATAACTTTAATATTCGCGCCGCCGTGCTTCGGTCCTTTTAAGGATCCCAGCGCCGCCGCGATCGTGGAATAGGTATCTGTTCCTGAAGACGAAACCACATGTGTCGTGAAGGTGGAGTTATTACCTCCGCCATGCTCCATATGCAGGATCAGGGCCAGATCCAGGATCTTGGCCTCGAGATCGGTATACTTCTTGTCCGGTCTCAGGATCCTGAGGATGTTTTCCGCTGTGGAAAGTTCTTTTTTGGGATTGTGTATGTACATACTCTTCCCTTTGATGTAATGGTTGTAAGCCTGATATCCGTAAACAGATAAAAGAGGAAATACACTGATCAGGTTCAGACACTGACGGAGAACGTTGGGAAGTGAGATATCCTCCGGATTATTATCATAAGAATACAGCGTCAGCACGCTTCTGGAAAGAGCGTTCATAATATCCCTGCCCGGCGCTTTCATCACTACGTCGCGGACGAAATTCCTGGGAAGGGAGCGCTGATTGGCCAGAAGATGGGTAAAATCCTCCAGCTGTTTCTTATTCGGCAGTACTCCGAAAAGAAGAAGATATGTCGTCTCTTCAAATCCGAAGCGGTTGTCCCGCACAAATCCTGCTGTCAGATCCTTGATGTTGTAGCCTCTGTAATACAGACTGCCCGCGCAGGGAACTTCTTTGCCGTCCACTACTTTTACAGCCTGCACGTTCGATACCTGCGTAAGTCCTGCAAGGACGCCCTTACCGTTTATATCACGCAGACCTCTTTTTACATCATACTTTCCGTATAAAGATAAGTCGATCGTTGTATGATCTTTACAGATCTGTGTAAGTTTTTCAATTTCCGGTGTTACTTTTGTGTTAAATCCTGTCATTTCTACATTCTCCTTTCAATTATATCTTCTGATCGATCAAGGTCCCTCCTCATCCCTTTTTCTCTTATTCAACGGCAGACTCATAAGCAAATGGCCGCCGCCTGTATTATAGTATACCATTTTCTTCAATTTAAGTCTATATCAGAAAACCGTCACATATCCAAAAGCGTCTGACAACAGAAAACGGCAAATTTTTTTCATTCAACTCTTTTCAACTTTACCACTTTCGTGTATAATAGTCCCGGAGGCTGACGAAGTCAGCGTTCAATTATTGGATGAGGAGGAATTATTATGTCTTACACTGATGAGGTCTACGAGAGAGTCGTAGCACAGAACCCAGGCGAACCGGAATTCCATCAGGCAGTGAAGGAAGTTCTGGATTCCCTGAAGGTAGTAATTGACAAGAATGAAGAAGAATACCGTAAACTGGCTGTTCTTGAGCGTCTGGTAGAGCCGGAGAGAATCATTTCCTTCCGTGTTCCGTGGACAGATGACAACGGCAACGTTCAGGTAAACAAAGGTTACCGCGTGCAGTTCAACAGTGCCATCGGACCGTACAAGGGCGGTCTTCGTTTCCATCCCTCAGTAAATCAGAGCATTCTGAAATTCCTGGGATTTGAACAGATCTTCAAAAACTCCCTTACCGGTCTTCCCATCGGCGGCGGCAAGGGCGGTTCCAACTTTGATCCCAAAGGCAAATCCGACAGAGAAGTTATGGCGTTCTGTCAGAGCTTTATGACAGAGCTGTGCAAGTATATCGGCGCAGACACAGACGTTCCCGCAGGTGATATCGGCGTCGGCGGCCGCGAGATCGGCTACCTTTACGGACAGTACAAACGCATCCGCAATCTCAGCGAAGGCGTTCTTACCGGCAAGGGCTTAAGCTTCGGCGGTTCCCTGATCCGTACACAGGCTACCGGATACGGCGTTGTATACATCCTCAACGAGCTGATGAACGCTCACAACGATTCTCTTGAAGGCAAGACAGTGATCGTTACCGGTTCCGGTAATGTTGCCATCTACGCTGTTGAGAAGGCAACACAGCTTGGCGCCAAAGTTGTGGCAATGTGCGACTCCAACGGATACATCCACGATCCCAACGGCATCAACCTTGACATTGTAAAAGACATCAAGGAAGTAAAACGCGGCCGTATCAAAGAATACGCCGACCGTGTTGAAGGAGCCACCTACACAGACGGCACAGGCATCTGGAACATCAAATGCGACGTATATCTTCCCTGTGCTACCCAGAACGAGCTTGATCTCGACGCAGTGAAGACACTGAAAGCCAACGGCTGCAAATATATCGTAGAGGGTGCGAACATGCCTACTACTCTGGACGCTACCGAATACGCCATGGAGAACGGAATCCTGTTCCTGCCGGGCAAAGCTTCCAACGCCGGCGGCGTAGCTACTTCCGCTCTGGAGATGAGCCAGAACTCCATGAGACTTTCCTGGAGCGCAGAGGAAGTTGACGAGAAGCTTCAGAATATCATGAAAAACATCTACAGCAAGATTTCCGAGGCTGCAGAACGCTACGACATGAAAGACAACTTTGTTGTCGGAGCCAACATCGCAGCATTCGAGAAAGTTGTAGACGCTATGAAAGCTCAGGGTATCGTATAATATCCGAAGATCATAAGACTCAGACGCCGGAATACTGTTCTCCGGCGTCTGTTTTATTCTGCTATGTTCTGAGGAAATTCCGCATGGTTTTCAGCGCGTTCTTTTCCAGCCTGCTGACCTGCGCCTGGGAGATCCCCACTTCCTCCGCCACTTCCATCTGGGTTTTTCCTTCGTAAAAACGCATTTCTATGATGTGTCTCTCCCTGTCCGTAAGCCGGTGCATGGCTTCCCGCAGCGAAAGATTCTCGATCCAGTGCTCCTCCCGGTTCTTTTTATCGCTGATCTGATCCATCACATAAAGAGTATCGCCCCCTTCGGAATAGACGGGTTCAAAAAGACTTACCGGATTCTGAATGGCGTCCATGGCGTAGACAATGAGCTCTTTTCCGATCCCGATCTCCTCTGCTATCTCCGTCAGCGTAGGTTCCTTCAGATGTTCCTTCGTGTATTTTTCTCTGGCATAGATTGCCTTGTAGGCGATGTCCCGGAGCGAACGGCTCACCCGGATACTGTTGTTGTCTCTCAGATATCTTCTGATCTCTCCAATGATCATGGGGACGGCGTAGGTGGAAAACTTCACATTTAATGTGGTGTCAAAATTATCCACCGCCTTCATAAGGCCTATACATCCGATCTGAAAAAGATCATCCGCGTTCTCACTGCTGCTCTGAAAACGCTTGATAACACTTAATACCAGCCGGAGATTGCCCTTGATGTACAGTTCCCTGGCCTCCATGTCCCCTTCCCTGATCCTTCGGAAAAGTTCCTCTTTTTCCTCAGGTTTAAGAACAGGAAGTTTTGATGTATTGACTCCGCAGATTTCTACTTTATTAAGCGCCATCGAAATATCCTCCTTCACTCTTTCTTCAGCAGCTTTACACTAAAAATCATTCTCAGAGTGAAGGTGAAATAT
Organism: Candidatus Blautia excrementigallinarum; assembly: GCA_019119235.1. Taxonomy (GTDB): domain Bacteria; phylum Bacillota; class Clostridia; order Lachnospirales; family Lachnospiraceae; genus Blautia_A; species Blautia_A excrementigallinarum. Next base: position 5,206 of record DWXL01000138.1, read on the forward strand.
ACTTTTTACGGAAAAATATAAAAAATATAAGCCCTTGACAAATTTACAGCAGGCGCTCTCTGCGGAGGAATTTATCTTCCTGGATCTCCACCAGGATAATATCTTCCCCGATCTGGCAGATACATTTCCAGGGGATCACGTACTCATTTTCTCTTCCCAGGAAGCAGAAAAATCTTCCCGGGCCGGGGACGATCAGAGCAGTGACGCATCCTGTGACACAGTCGAATTCCACATCGGCCGGGCAGCCCAGACTGCGGCAGGTGCAGGTATTGATCACTTCTTTCTGTTTCAGCTCGCACAATCGCATGGCAAAACCTGTTTTTCTTTATAATTATTCAAAAAAGAGCGGAATATACATCAGGATTTGTTGACATAAAAAGAAAAATTATAGTATAATGTGCCCATAAAAGGGGAGAAAGGGGAGACCACTATGAAATGCCCGTTTTGCGGCCAGGAAAACATCCGGGTTGTGGATTCCAGACCGGTGGAGGATACCAATTCCATCCGCAGAAGAAGGATGTGTGAATCCTGCGGAAAGCGCTTTACCACCTACGAAAAAGTAGAGACAATCCCGCTCAGCGTGATCAAGAAGGATCAGAACCGTGAGCAGTATGACAGAAGCAAGATCCAGGACGGGGTTTTAAGGGCATGCTATAAGCGCCCTATACCCGTGGAAAAGATCGAAACCATGATGGATTCTATTGAAGGCGAAATTTTTGACCGCGCGGACAGGGAGATCTCCAGCAGTGAGATCGGCGAGATCGTGATGTCCCATCTGCAGCATCTGGACGCTGTAGCCTATGTGCGTTTCGCCTCCGTTTACCGTGAATTCAAGGACGTCAGCACCTTTATGGAGGAACTGAAGAAATTCATGGAACCGTAACACAACTCTTTGATACAGCATATCCGACAAAGAAAAGGCCCTTAATCCAGGGCCTTTTCCAGTTCTTCTATTACGATCTTCAACGCTTTGATCCGGGCGTATTTCTTATCCACAGATTCCAGGATATGCCAGGGCGCGAACGTGGTGCTTGTCTTTTTGAGCATTTCGTTCACTGCGTCCTCGTAGAGATCCCATTTTTCTCTGTTTCTCCAGTCCTCGTCTGTTATCTTCCACTGCTTCTCCGGATTATTCTGACGGTCTGTGAATCTCTCAAGCTGCGTATCCTTATCAATCTGAACCCAGAACTTGATGATCACAGCGCCCCAGTCGTGAAGCTCTTTCTCAAACTCATTCATCTCGTTATAGGCGCGCTTCCAGTCGTTCTCGGAACAGAATCCCTCCAGGCGCTCCACCATAACGCGGCCATACCAGGTGCGGTCAAAAATGGCGATGTGCCCGTCCTTGGGAAGCCTGGTCCAGAAACGCCACAGATAATGGCGGGCTTTCTCATGGGGCTCCGGGCTGGCGATCGGATGAACCTCAAACCCTCTGGGGTCAAGGGCTCCTGTGATCCTCTTGATGTTTCCGCCCTTGCCTGCCGCATCCCATCCTTCATAGGTGATGATCACGGGGACACGCTTCCTGTATACGCGGTTGTGAAGCTCTCTGAGGCGCTTCTGCAGCTCCTTGAGTTCCTTCCGGTACTCTTCCTCTTCGATCACTTTGCCTTCCAGCTCCACATCCTGGAGCTTCGGCATTTTTACCAGAGGAAAAACGTTCTGAAGAATGGGAACAGAATGCATCTGATTCTGCAGGGCCACTTCAATATTGCTCACCAGAGTTTCCAAAACCTGCAGTTCCGCCCATTTTTTATTTTTGGCGTCCACGATATACCAGGGGGAGGTGGACATATTGGTATCCTTCAGATATCTGTCGTATACTTTTTCGCATTTTCCGTAATGCTCATTCTGCCACTGATCAAACTTCTGCACGCGCCACTGGGTATCCTCTCCGGAGAGCAGTCCCTTCATGCGCTTTGCCTGCTCGTCTTTACTGATGTGCATGAAGAATTTCACAACCAGATAACCATTGTCGGTAAGCTGTCTCTCGAAACGCTTGATACTGTCGATACGCTTCTCATAATCTTCCCCGGACAGCCCGTCTTCCAGCACTGCTTTCGTGGTCTCTTCCATCCATCCGGAATCCAGGAAGGTAAATTTACCCTGCTCCGGGATCTGGCGCATATAGCGGTACAGGAAAGGCCGGCGGAGTTCGTCCTCCGTGGGCGCCGACATGGTAGCCACTTTAAAAAATCTTGGGTCGATGTTCTTGATCACCTTTCCGATCATGCTTCCTTTTCCGGCGGAACTCCAGCCTTCAAACAGGACCAGCACCGGAATCTTGTGTTCCTTGATCTTCATCTGCAGTTCATACATCTTGCCTCTCGCCTTGTCCAGCCGCTGGGCGATCTCTTCTTTTTCCGGCATCTCCGGAGGGCTCCAGCTCTTTAACATACACAGCCACCTCATTTCTTCTTTTTCTTTTTTCCAGTTACTATTTTCCCATAGTATACCATGATTATTGGATGATTTCCATAAAAACAACATTCTGTCCAAAAATTCTTTGTAAATTTTTGAGAAAAGCTGTGTATTATCTGTCACTCTATATCAGATGGTGCTTCTGAAACGCTTTCCATATCCCGTCCTCGACTACAGAGGGACAAACATCGTCCGCAACGGCTTTCAGACTTTCGCATCCGTTTTCCATGCAAATGCCCAGCCCTGTTTTTTCCAGCATCTCTTTGTCGTTCATACTGTCTCCGAAACCAATGGAATCCTCCAGTGGGATATGGAAATAATTGCAGACATATTCCACCGCGCTTCCTTTATTGATCTTTCTGTTCATAACCTCGCCATTTACATATTCTCTGTTCCCGCTGTCCTGGATACAGATATAAAAATCATCTTTGAGAGATTCCTGAGATTTTATGAGAGCTTCTGCCGAAGGGCTCATAACCACCATTTTATATGCGGCCTGGTTCCGGTATTCGCTCATTGGATGAATATTCATGGATTTTTCAATCTGCTCTCTCCAGCGAAGAAGTTCGCTTCCCCCGCCGTTTTTTGCACATTTCAGCAGGAACTCTCTGACCCCTTCGTCTGTATACGCCCCGTCTCTGCATTCCAATGTGCGGAAGATCCCGTTTTCTTTAAGGACCTGCATGGCGCTGTTTTTCTGTTTTTCCGTAAGAGGACAATCGTAAATCACTTTTTCTCCCGTCAGAATGTAGGCTCCGGCGCTGGCTGCCACGCCGTCGAAGCCGTAAGTCAGAAGTTCTGACATCATCCCATAGCTTCTTCCCGTACAGAGAAATACAAGGTGGCCTGCCTGCCTTGCTTTTCTCACAGCCTCACAGGCTGTAGCCGGAGGCACATTGCTGCCTGGTTCTGTAAAAGTTCCGTCAATATCCAGAAAAATTATTTTTTGTTTCATTCTGATTACTCCTTTTTCTGTCGTTAGCGTCAGTTTACAGGGGACGCCGCTTTTTTGCAAGGATTACCGCCGCCAGGATACCCGCCAGCAGAGATGTGCCCGCAAAATTAAACCAGATTCCGTTAAGCCCCAGAGGCCACAGAAGCCCTATCAGGATCACCGGAAAAATTAAAGCTGTGGCAAGTGATATCACCGCCGCCTCTTTCGGTCTGTCCACAGCTACCATATAGCTCTGTGTGGCAAAGGAAAACCACCGGGTAATATATGTAAAGGCAAAAAGGCGGACCGCCGTATGAGCCATCTCCATAAATCCGGCGTCCGGTTCGCTGACAAACATACAGATAACAATATCTGTAAAAAAGAACAGTACGGCGGCTGACAAAAGGGAAACGGCGGCGCTGGCCGTATAGCAGCACTTCTCAATAGAACGGATACGCCCCCTGTTTCCCGCTCCCAGATTATACCCTACTGCCGGTTGGAGAGAATCGCACATTCCATAAAGCAAAGGCTGCACAAATCCGTCCGCATACATCAGGATCCCATATACAGATACAGCCTGGGCTCCTCCCATACGCAGCAGAAGAAAATTCATAAGGATCGAGGTGATCCTTCCCGCAATATTGTTCAGGAAGTTCGGGCTGCCGCAGCTTACAATTTTTTTGATCATCGCCCTGGAAAATTTCGGCCTGCAGAAACGAAGCTGCATTTTTCCTCTGAAAAAAGGATAAAAAGCGATCAGGGTGCAGATGAACATGCCGCTGCAGGTAGCAAGTCCGGCTCCCCAGATCCCCCACCGGAAAATATAGAGAAAGACAAATTCCAAAACTGCGGTCATAAGAGACATAAAAATGTTCAAAAGCATACTTGCCCGTATTTTCCCGCAGATACGAAGATAATTATCCACGGCAAAAATGATCGTCGTTACCGGAGCGCAGAGGGCGTATACACGCAGATACTGGACAGAAAGCTTCAGAAGCTCACCTTCCGCTCCCATGAGTTTCAGAAGAGGCACGGCCAGAAGAAAGAGAACCGCTCCGATCAGTACGCCGGCTGCTACGATCATAAGACAGGCACAGGTAAAATAATTGTCCGCTTCTTTTTCTTCTTTTCTCCCCAGGCTGATAGAGATAGGCACAGCCGATCCTACGCCGACCAGATCCGCCAGAGAAAAGTTAATGATCACAAAAGGCATCGCCAGATTCAGCGCCGCGAAGGGCGTATCTCCTAAAACCTGTCCCACGAGTATACCGTCGATCAACTGGTACAGCGCGGAAGCCAGCATACTGACCGCTCCAGGTACAGACGCAATGAAAAACAGTTTCAGCACCGGAATTTTAGTAAATAAAGTTTTTGAGTCCATAAACATCTCCTTATCTGACGTCTTTATCCAGTATTTCTCTTTGGAATTCTTCTTTCAGATATTCGGTAAACGCTTCCAGCCCGGTAAGAAGCTCCGGTGAAAATTCCTTAAGCGTTCTTTCTACAGCTTTCTCTTCCGCTTCGTACACGCTTTTCAGGATATGCTCCGCATAAAGCTTCCCCTTTTCTGTAAGAAAAATCTGCTTTTCTTTTTTATGCCCTGCGTTTTCCAGTCTGATACGCCCTTCTTTTACATTCTCTCTTACAATCGTGTTGATCGTTGTCCGCGGGATCAGCCATTCCTCACAGATTTCTTTCTGCGTATGCGGCTTTCTGTCATTCAGAACATAAAATAATATCAGGGTATTATCCTTGATTCCCATCTTTCTTGCCGCCATATAATACAGTCCGTCGATCTGGTTCATACAGAGGTTGATTCTGTCAATATATTTCCGGTGTTCCCCCACTGCTCCGTCCTCCTGTAAATCCTTTTTATTCTTTATCCGATCTATATTTGAATACGAATTCGTATTCAGCATTCCCTATTATATTACGAATTCGTATTTGAATCAAGTTAATTTTCGGATTTTTTCCAAATTTTTGTAAGGCGTACCGTCAATCTTGTGTATTTTTGTGTTTTTCCTGTCTTTTGTAAACGGCATGTTAAATGTATCTCAATTCTTCCTGACTCCTATTGAATCTGATTTTTTACGGTGCTATACTTGCCTCGTTCCGGAACATAAAACTTTTTTGTTTTTGAAGAATAGGAGTGAAACAATGAAAAGAAAAGTTATCGCAGCAATGCTTACTTTATTATCAGCAACTATGGTATGTCCCACAGCTTATGCGGCTACCGAGCATTACAACGACAGCAGTGTGACAGGCGACGCAGAAGAATGGCAGGCTTACAAAGATAACTGGGAGAACCTGTCTTCCGATTATACAAAAGTGTCCCTTACTCCGGGAAAAGACGAAACAGAGCTGAATTTTGCATGGTACAGTGAAAAGACAGACTCCGAGGGAACTCCTGTTGTACATTTCGGCACTGATCAGAACGCTCTTGAAACATTCACCGGTACAGTGGGTGATGTGGATCAGTCTCTGACAGGAGACAAAGCTTATGAATATAATTATGTAACTGTTACCGGTCTTCAGCCGAATACCACCTACTATTACACGGTGGAAAGAAACGGGGAGCAAAGTGATGTTGTAGAATATACGACTCAGGATACGGAAACCGTAAAAATGCTGTATGTAGGCGATCCGCAGATCGGTGCTTCCAAAGGACAGCCACAGGACGGCGGCGAACTCTCTGATGAATCCGGAGCTGCAAATACTGCCGCACAGAACGACGGTTTCGCGTGGAACAGAACGCTGAATACCGCCCTTGAGGAAAATCCGGACATCAACTTCGTGATCTCCGCAGGCGACCAGGTAAATAAAACAGGAGAGGCAAAGGAAGAAGAATATGCCGCATATTTAGGTGCAGACGCTCTTGCAAGCCTTCCTGTCGCCACCACTATCGGAAATCATGATTCTCTGAATCCTGATTATTCCTACCATTTCAATAATCCCAACACCACAGATTACGGCAAAACGGCAGCCGGCGGCGATTATTACTACTCTTACGGCGATGGACTTTTCATCGTACTGAATACAAATAATTACAACGTAGCGGAACATTCCGAAGCCATCAAGGAAGCGGTTGCCGCTTATCCGGATGCAAAATGGCGTATCGTTACGATTCATCAGGATATCTATGGTTCCGGCCTTGATCACTCCGATACAGACGGCATGATCCTGAGAACACAGCTTACTCCGATATTCGACGAAAATGATATCGATGTAGTTCTTCAGGGACATGACCATACATACAGCCGTACAAAACTCCTCTATGGAGACGGTCAGACACACAGCAGCTATGAGTTCCAGCTTACAGAGGACGGAATGGACTACGACTGGGATCACGCATACAACGTAGAGACCGGCGAGCAGATCCCGCTCTATCCGGAAGACGGCGATGAAGAAGGCGCGGCTCTGAAAGACGCTTTCACAGAAGACAACATGTGCTACACCATTGAAGACACAGAAGGAAATACCGTAACTGATCCTCAGGGTATCCTTTACATGACGGCAAACTCTGCCAGCGGTTCCAAATATTACGAACTGATCCCAACCCAGCAGGATTACGTTGCTGTCCGCAGCCAGAACTGGTTACCCTCCTACTCTGTGATCACCATGGACGCAGACAGCTTTACCATCGAAACCTATCAGATCAAAGACGACGGAACGGTTGAGTCTATCGACGAGGCCTTCACAATCGAAAAGACAGGAGACGCTTCTGCGGAAACTACCGACGGAGCAGAGGATGCGACGGCTGAGGAAACTGCAGAAGAAGCCACAGATGACGCAGCGGCAACTGAAGAGACAGCAGACGATGCGGCAGCGGCTGATGATACAGCGGCTACTGAAGAGACAGCAGACGACACAGCGGCTACTGAGGAGGCGGCAGACGACGCGGCGGCTACTGAGGAGGCGGCAGACGACGCGGCAGCAACCGAAGAAACAGCACAGTAAGGCGGTAATCAGCATTGAAAACGTATTTTCAGAAACACGATGGGCAGCTTCTTTCCAGAAAAGCTGCCCGTCGGCTTATCTTATTTCTTATTTGTATTATATTTATAGTTTTTACAGTTAAAATCAATCAGGTAGAAAAAACAGAGCTTGTCTCCAGAGAGGGACAGACTTTTGAAAAAGCCACAGTGGTAGAAATCCTTCAGGACAACCTGCAGGCGGACGGAACCCGGGTAGGAGAACAAAAAGTGGTAGTGCGTATGGATTCCGGCGAAAGAAAAGGCGAGGAACTGACTGTAACCAGCAGTTCCGGCTATCTGTTCGGCGCAGGATGCACCCCTGGCATGCATGTCATCGTCATGCAGAGCGTAGCGGGGGAATCTGTGATCGCCAGCGTCTATTCCCAGGACCGGGGATGGGTAATCTATCTTTTTGCGGCTTTATATATTCTTCTTCTGTGTGTGATCGGAGGAAAACAGGGAATCAAAGGAAGCGCAGGACTGATCTTCGCCTTTTTCTGTGTGATCTTCGTTTATCTTCCTCTGGTGTACCGGGGACTGTCTCCTTTCTGGGCGGCGGTTTTTGTATGCGCCATCACTACAGTCGTAACCATGTACCTTATCGGAGGCCCCACAAAAAAGACCCTGGTTTCCATTCTCGGAACAATGGTAGGCGTTCTCTGCGCCGGAATCTCCGCCCAGCTTTTCAGCCTTCTTTCCGGTATTACCGGATATAACGTATCCGATATTGAGACATTAATGACTTTATGGAATACCAACCGGATCCAGGTAGGCGGACTGCTCTTCTCCGGTCTTCTGATCTCCAGTATGGGCGCCGTTATGGACGTGGCTATGTCCATCAGCAGCTCCATGTCTGAGATCCTGAAGCAGAACCCGGAGATGACGAGAAAAGATCTTTTCAAGGCAGGCATCCATGTAGGGCGGGACATGATGGGAACAGACAGCAACACCCTGATCCTGGCTTTCGCAGGAAGCAGTGTAAGTATGCTCCTTCTGGACTACGCCTACAACCTTCCCTACCAGCAGATCATCAACTCCAATAACATCGGGATTGCTATCATGCAAGGATTGTCCGGAAGCTTCGGCATCGTCTTAAGCGTGCCCTTCACCGTACTCTTCGCTTCTATCATGTATCTTAAGAAACATAGAAAAGCGGAAAACACAGAAGCCATTGAAACCGCCGGAGCACAAATACACAGCGTCACAGAAGCATCTGAGAATATATAAATCTTCATCCACAGAAAAAAGCGTCCCGCGGCAGATGCCTGGCGGGACGCTTTTTCACATTAATTCTTCTATATAACTCTTTATGACAGCTCCAGCTTTCCTGTATAGAGCTGATAATACGTACCCTTCTGTTTGATCAGATCCTTATGATCTCCTCTCTCAATGATCTTTCCATGATCCAGAACCATGATAGCGTCACTGTTGCGGATAGTGGAAAGTCTGTGAGCGATCACGAATACCGTGCGTCCTTTCATCAGGTTATCCATACCCTGCTGCACGATCTGTTCCGTACGGGTATCAATACTGGAAGTCGCTTCGTCCAGGATCAGTACCGGCGGATCCGCCACAGCCGCTCTGGCAATAGAGAGAAGCTGTCTCTGACCCTGTGACAGCTCCTCGCCGTCACTGCTGAGCAATGTCTGATAACCGTTGGGAAGCATCCGGATAAAGTGATCCGCATGGGCAAGTTTCGCCGCCTCATAAACCTCATCATCCGTCGCGTCCAGTTTTCCATAACGGATGTTATCCATGATCGTACCGGTAAACAGGTGCGTATCCTGGAGAACGATTCCGAGAGAACGTCTCAGATCGTCTTTTTTGATCTTGGTGATATTAATGCCGTCGTATCGGATCTTTCCATCCTGAATATCGTAGAAACGGTTGATCAGGTTGGTGATCGTGGTCTTTCCGGCACCTGTGGAACCTACGAAAGCCAGCTTCTGTCCGGGCTTCGCGTACAGGCTGATATCGTGAAGGATTACTTTATCGTCGTTGTAGCCGAAGGTAACGTCCTCAAACACAACGTCTCCCTTAAGTTCCGTATAAGTTACAGAACCGTCGGCAGAATGGGGATGTTTCCACGCCCACATTCCTGTACGTTCCTCACATTCCACGATGTTTCCCTTTTCATCTTTTTTCGCGTTGACAAGCGTTACATAACCCTCGTCTACCTCAGGTTTCTCGTCAATGAGCTGGAAGATACGTTCCGCTCCGGCAAGAGCCATGATAATGGAGTTGAACTGCTGGGCCACCTGCATGAAAGGCTGGGTAAAACTCTTCGTAAACTGCAGATAGGACGCCATGACGCCGAGAGTAATTCCTCCCACTCCCGCCACGGAAAGGAAACCGCCCAGGACCGCTGTGAGCACGAACTGCAGGTTTCCGATATTTCCGATTACCGGTCCCATCATATTGGCGTATTTATTGGCGCTGGCCGCGCTCTGAAAAAGCGCTTCATTCAGCTTGTCAAATTCCTGTTCAGATTTTCTCTCGTGGTTAAATACTTTAACCACTCTCTGTCCGTTCATTCTCTCTTCCACAAAGCCGGTCACATCTGCCAGAGACATCTGCTGGCGGACAAAGAATTTGCCGCTGTTGCCGCCGATGAGTCTGGTAACGGCAAGCATTACGAAAATGATCACCACTGCCAGAATCGTCAGCAGCGGGCTGAGAATGATCATGGAAATAAAGGTAACAATAATTGTAAAAAACGACATCAGCGCCTGGGGGATCGCCTGGCTGATCATCTGACGCAGCGTATCTGTATCGTTGGTGTAAAGGCTCATGATCGAACCGTTGGTCCTCTGGTCAAAATAGCGGATCGGCAGGGTCTGCATATGTTCGAACATATCGTCCCTCACTTTTTTCAGGACGCCCTGTCCGATATAAACCATCATTCTGGTGTAAGTAAAAGTCGCCGCCACTCCCACAAGGAAGATACAGGCAAGAACCGCAAGCGCGCTGTAAAGTCCGGAAAAATCCGGAGTCTGCTGCCCGATCAGCGGAATGATAAAGTCGTCCAGAAGGAACTTCAGCGACAACGAAACGGAAATCGTACCGATGGAGCTTAACAGAATACAGATAAATACGATCACAAACTGGACTTTGTAGCTCTCAGTCATGTATCTCAGGAGGCGTTTCGCCGTATTCAGCGTATTCTGGGTAACTCTTGAAGGCTTTTTCTTCTTACTCATCATCCTCTCCTCCTTTCACCTGTGACTCATAAACCTCTCTGTAAATCGCGTTTGTTTTCAGAAGTTCTTCCGAAGTGCCGATACCGGAGATCTCGCCTTTATCAAGGACGATGATCTGGTCTGCGTCTTCTATAGAGGAAACTCTCTGGGCAATGATGATCTTGGTGGTATCCGGGATCTCTTCCCGGAAAGCCTTGCGGATCATTGCGTCCGTCTTGGTATCCACCGCGCTGGTGGAGTCGTCAAGAATAAGGATCTTCGGTTTTTTCAGCAGCGCGCGGGCAATACACAGTCTCTGTTTCTGTCCGCCGGAAACATTGTTGCCGCCCTGCACGATCATGGTATTATAACCTGCCGGAAATTCTTTTACGAATCCGTCGGCCTGAGCCAGACGACAGACTCTCTGCACTTCTTCATCTGACGCGTTCTCATTTCCCCAGCG
>DWXL01000139.1 GCA_019119235.1 Candidatus Blautia excrementigallinarum
AGCGTCATCTATAACGACTCTTCCTTTGTATTCTCTGTTATACAGATGTTCCACAACCTCTTCCATGGTAACAATGGCGTTCGTCTCGAATCCGTACAGGTCTTTTACTTCCTCAAGGGCGCTCTTCTCTCCGCCTTTGCCTACTTCCATCCGGTTCAGGGATACCATCAGACCAACGATCTCCACATCAGCTGCGCCTCTCACCTTGGGAACGGTTTCTTCCATGGATTTACCAGAGGTGGTTACGTCTTCGATCATTACCACTCTGTCTCCGTCTTTCAGGCTGCTTCCCAGGAAGCTTCCCTTATCGGCGCCGTGATCTTTTTCTTCTTTCCGGTCCGAACAGTAACGCACTTCTTTTCCGTACAGTTCGCTGTAGGCGACGGCTGTCACCACACTGATGGGAATTCCCTTATATGCCGGTCCAAAAAGCACGTCAAAATCATCGCCGTATTTATCATGGATTGCTTTTGCGTAATATTCGCCCAGACGCTTCAGCTGGGAACCCGTCACATAAGCTCCCGCGTTCATGAAAAAAGGAGACTTTCTTCCGCTTTTCAGTGTGAATTCGCCAAACTTCAGCACATCACAATCTACCATAAATTCGATAAATTCCTGCTTGTATTGTTCCATATCTCTTAAAACCTCCGTATCTGCAGAACGGGAACGTTCCGCACCTTGTATACTAAAGCTATTTCACCGCGCCGATCAGCTCGCGGATATCTTCAACATTCTGTTCTTTCATAAATTTCTCAATACCGTCCGCGATCTCCACTGTAGCGTACGGATTATAGAAATTCGCTGTTCCCACAGAAACAGCCGTCGCTCCCGCCATGATGAATTCCAGGGCATCCTCCGCTGTAGCGATTCCTCCCATTCCGATAATGGGAAGCTTTACCGCGTTCGCTACCTGGTATACCATACGTACCGCTATGGGTTTCACCGCCGGGCCCGACATACCTCCCGTCTTATTTGCCAGCGCAAAAGTTCTCTTATTAATATCGATTTTCATTCCTGTCAGCGTGTTGATAAGAGAAAGCACATCAGCTCCCCCCGCCTCTGCTGCCTTTGCCATTTCTGTAATGTCTGTTACATTTGGGCTCAGTTTCATGATCACCGGCTGCTTCGCGTACTTTTTCACTTCCCGGGTAATCTGCTCCAGTGCCTTCGGATTCTGTCCGAAAGCGATACCGCCTTCCTTAACATTTGGGCAGGATACGTTGATCTCCAGAAGATCCGCCGGTTCATCGCCCAGACGCTCCACAACCTCACAGTAATCCTCTGCGGTTTTTCCACAGACATTCACAATGACCTTTGTATCAAACTTTTGCAGGAAAGGCAGATCCCGTTTACAGAACACATCGATTCCCGGATTCTGAAGACCAATGGCGTTCAGCATTCCGCCGGCAGTCTCCGCCACTCTGGGCGTGGGATTCCCGGGCCAGGGCACATTGGCCACTCCCTTGGTCACTACCGCTCCCAGGCGGTTCAAATCCACGAATTCACTGTATTCCATTCCCGAACCAAAAGTCCCGGAAGCAGTCATTACAGGGTTCTTCAGCTCCGCACCCGCCAGATTCACACTGGTCTTCATCATAACTCCACCTCCGTACACAGAAATACCGGTCCGTCTTTGCAGACACGTTTATTATGCACCTGGGAATGTTCATCAATTTCAGAAGACTGGCAGACGCATGCAAGGCAGGCTCCGATTCCGCAGGCCATACGCTCTTCCATGGAAATCCAGCAGGGGATTCCTTTTTCCAGAGCATACGCCTTGATGGCTCTGAGCATGGGCGCCGGCCCGCAGGCGAAGATCACCTCCGCGTCAAGGGCGTTCTCTCTCACAGCGTCCAGAACATTTCCTCTGGTTCCGGCGCTGCCGTCTTCTGTCGAAACATATACTTCCGCATATTTCTTAAATTCATCATTAAGAAACAGCTCGTTCCTGTATCCCAGGACCGCTGTTTTCTCCGCGTTCAGCTCTTTCGCAGTTTCCAGCATAGGCGGGATCCCTATGCCTCCGCCCATGAGAAACACTCGCTTCCCCTCAGCCTCCTCAAGAGGAAAACCGTTGCCCAGAGGTCCGAGAACCTCCAGCGCCACGCCGGGGTGCAGTCTGGAAAAGCCCTCCGTGCCGGTGCCTTTGCCGGTCACACGATACACCAGCCTGATCCTCCTGCTTTCTCTGTCAATCTCACAGATGCTGATCGGCCGGGGAAGCAGCCTGCTTCCGTCTCTTGTATACAGAGAAACAAACTGTCCGGCACATGCGTTATCTGCTATTTCATCTGCCTGGAGCCACATACTGTAGATATCTTCAGCAATTTTCTCCTGGCTTACGATCTTCAAACTTTTTTTAATTTTTTTACTCATCTGTTTCCTCCTGAAGCCATATCGCGGCAGAAGACTCTCTTATTTATTCTCCAGAGCTCCGCTGATATCGGCGATCATATCCTCCACTGCTTTTCTGGATGCGTCCGCATAATTCAGTTCTCCGTAAGAAGCGTACGCTTCCTGTTTATATGCGGCGATAATGCCTCTGGAAGAATTCACGATCGCTCCCAGACCGTCTTCATTGAAGAAATGCACAAGATCCGCGCCTTTGCCGCCCTGCGCACCGTATCCGGGCACAAGAATGAAAGTCTTCGGCATGATCTTTCTGAGGATCTTCCCCATTTCCGGATAAGTAGCGCCCACTACGGCTCCGATATAGCTGTATCCATTGCCCATATGCTCTTCGCCCCACTGAGCAACTTTCTCGCCTACCCACTCATAGAGAGGACGGCCCTCAATGATCCTGTCCTGGAACTCTCCGCTGGAAGGATTGGATGTTTTTACAAGGATAAAAAGTCCTTTGTTTTCTTCTTTGCACACTTCGATAAACGGCTTCACTCCGTCGGAACCGAGATAAGGATTCACTGTGGCAAAATCCTCGTCGAATCCTGCCCATTTCCTGGAACCTACCTGAACTTTACCAAGATGGCCCACCGCATATGCCGCTGATGTGGAACCGATATCGCCCCTCTTGATATCTCCGATCACGACAAGATCTTTTTCTTTACAGTAATCTATCGTCTTCTTATACGCCTGAAGCCCCGGAATGCCGAACTGTTCGTACATGGCGATTTGCGGTTTCACTGCGGGGATCAGATCATAAACAGCGTCTACAATTCCTTTATTGTACTGCCAGACAGCCTCCGCAGCGCCTTCCAGAGTCTCCCCGTATTCCCGGAATGCTTTCTCTTTGATATGTTCAGGGATATAGCCGAGCATAGGATCCAGTCCTACGACGATCGGCGCGTTGGTTTTACGGATTTTTTCGATCAGTTTATTAATCATGATTCTTTCCTCCTGAAATCAAATTGTTTTTCCTGCTGCGGACGCCTTTCGCATACCGCATCTGGCAGTCCGGAATCCATTCAACAACATCATACACGAATTGGCCGATTTAATAAAGCATTTTTTGATATTGTTAAAAAAATATTTATCCATTTTTTTATGACAACCAGCAGAATAGCCTTGACAATTCAAGGTTCGGGATATATAATCAAATCACAATCCACTACATTATTAATATATAAAATCACTAGTTTTTAGAGATTATATATTACATGATATAGTCTGTAAAATCTGGTGATTTTTTTCGTCAGATAGACTTATTAACTTTTTATTTTTATGGAGGTAACATCATGAACAAGGGGACTGTAAAATGGTTCAACGCAGAAAAAGGCTATGGTTTCATCACAGGTGAAGACGGTGCTGACGTATTCGTACACTTCTCTGCGATCAACGGCGAAGGATTCAAATCTCTTGACGAGGGACAGGCTGTAACTTACGATCTTACAGAAGGCGCTCGCGGAATGCAGGCCGCAAACGTTACTAAATTATAATAACTCAAAAATCCCCGGCAGAGCCGGGGATTTTTCGGGTAAACTCTCTTTATTCAGCTTCTGTAGTGTCTGCTGTAATAGTGTTTACATAATCGTCAAGTGCGGATGTATCCATAACTGTCTGCTGCACTTCAGATGCATCTTTCTCTGTTACCTTATCGTAAACAGAATATCCGATCCACGCGACCAGCGCCACACAGACAAGAACACCGACAACTCTTTCCAGAATATCATAGAACTTCTCTTTTTTCTGTTCGCTTTTACGATTTGCCTTCTGCACTTTATAATTGTCCACTTTTTTCTGACTCATAATGGAATCTCCTTTGTTCTGAATAAGTGACTACATTATAGCACAGCAGTTCAAAAAAGTGAAGTATCTTTCCAAATTCACAAACTGTTCACACAACCACGATAACTCCGCCGTCATTGGCATACATGCTGCTCACTCCCGCCGTATCAAGAACCACGATCTTCTTCACAGGAAGTTTCTCCTGAATGGCATTCTTAAGAAGCATTGCTCTGTCCAGACAGTTGCAGTGGGAAATAGCCAGAACTTTTTTCTCACTGTTTATTGTCTTGTCCACAATATGCTGTACCATCTTGATAAGCGCTTTATTAATTCCCCTGGCCTGATCCAGCTGGCAGATCGTGCCCTCAGGCGTTGCGCCCATCACAGGCTTGATCTTAAGAGCAGACGCCACAAACGCTTTCATTGTACTGAGACGTCCGTTCTTCCGGAGCGTTTCCAGATTATCCAGAACAAAAAATGTATTCTGCTCCGCAATATATTCCTCTACGGTGGAGACTACTTCTTCAAAAGTATATCCCGCTTCCTCGCATTCCTGAATCTTAAGCCCGATCAGGGTCTCGCCTATAGAGGCAGATCTGGAATTAAATACATATATCTTCTTATCCGGCTGCTCCTCATGGAGAAGAGTCCTTCCCAGAACGGCGCTGTTATAGGATCCGCTCAGTTCCGCTGAAAGAGTAACGGCGTAAACATGATCCGCATCGCAGTCAAAAGCTTTCATGTATCTTTCAGGAGACGGACATGCCGATTTCGGACATGTCTCACAGGCAGCTACTTTCTTAAGGAACTCGCTCTGATTGAAAGCCGCATCATCTATGATCGTCTCGCCGCCCACATTCAGAGTAAGGGGCACGGATTCAAAGTGTTCATCCTGTTTCCATTCATCCAGAAGTTCACCGCAGCTGTCTATGATAATTTTATAGCTCAATTATATCGTCCTCTCTTCTATAATATGTAGTATTAAATACCACATCTATATTATCATATCCCCCTGCATTTGAAAAGACTTTTTCCAAAAACTCTGTTCTTTTTTTGCAAAATGGTTTATAATATCCAGAACAGGAGAATCTCTATATGCTTGCCATAAAAATCAACGATATTAAAACATTTATGAATCAGCTTCTGATCGGAGATACTTTTGACGCATTCCCCATGGCAGAAGCTTCAATAGCCGCGTTCAGCACATTTTCCATAGACGGACGGATCAATAAAGAATTTTTCGATACCGACACACAGGATATCCTTACCAGGAACGGGGCGTTTTATTCCCGGTGGAAAGACATAAAACCTTTTGTTCGCAGCATTATCCGTGGAAAACTTCTGCCTCTTCACCTGAAGGTTGTTTTCTGCCTCAGTGAATCTCAGCTTTCTGTTCTCACGGACAGCAGCATTATTTTATCCACAGATTCCACCGGTATTCAGGGATATTTTCTCAATATCCAGTACAGAAATCATACGCTGCTCTGCACCACAGGCATTGCCCGGGAAACATTCACCATGGACAAAAAACCGGAACAGTTCTGGGATGAGCTTGTACTTTCTTTTTTCAGACACCTGGATATAGATTTTGATAATCTGTAAACATCCTATGCTCTTTTCTTTTTGTCCGTGTTCTCTTCCATCTGGATCAGATAATATGCCAGCATATCTATAAATTCACTGTTGGTCGGTCTGTAGTTCAGTGTATATCCGGCTATTTCACTCATCATTTCCCGGTTTGCCATCCAGCAGACATTGATGATTGTCCGGATATCGTGTTCCACATTCATGGGTGTGGACCTGAACTTCCTGGCAAGAGACGGATAAATATCCTTTGTGATCTTAATCGGATGTTCCTGAGATTCCATGGATATTTTTACTGCTTCAGCCACAAAATAATATCCTTTATACTTTGATGTTGCACCCAGTTTTCTTATCAGATGATATACCTGTTTCATATTCTTTCTCCTTCGTTTATTTTCCTTTATCTGCAATTATACGACAAAATACTGAATATTTCGTTTTTCGTAACAAAATCGTCATTACTCGAAAAGAAATGACATAATATGACATTTATTCTCTCTTTATGTACACAGAGACAGAATAAGAATCAGAAAAGAGGGTGTCAAGAAAAAACTCCCGGCTGCGCCGCTGCGGCGTATCCAGGAGTTTTAATACTGATATTTTATTTTGTGAGCATCATGAGGATTTCATTGCTCCTCTGTACAAATCTGGTCATGTCTTCCGGAGAAAGCGGTTTATGACTGATCATCGCCAGATCATAAAGCTGCTGGCAGATCAAAGCGGCGTTCTCCGTGTCCTGATTTTCTCCAAGGTATTTTACAAGAGGATGATTTGCATTCAGGACAAGAGTTTCCTGGCCTCCGAACATATTCGGATCCATTCCATACATATTATACATCTTCATCATATCCTGCATACGGCGGCTTTCCTCAGAAAGCATCATCATGGCAGATACTGAAGAATCCTTCAGGTTCTCAACTTTAACTTCCAGTTTCTCTTTGTTCAAGGACTTACGGAACAGTTCTGTCAGAGTTTTTGCAGTTTCCTCATCTGCTGCTTCTTCCCCTTTCAGTTCTTCTGTCAGATCCGCATCGATTCTCTTGAACTGGACTGTCTGATCTTTCTGTTCCAGATGAGAGATAAACGGAGCGTCAATATTATGAGTCAGAATTACAGCGTCTTTTCCTGCTTCTTTAAACATGTTGATGTACTGGCTCTGCTGTACCGGATCCGTCACGTAGAAGATTGTTGTCTTCTCAGGCTCTTTTTCTTCGTTTCCGGCGTCACCGGAAGACTGCTCTTCTTTCTTCTCTTTAGTTTCTTCTGTCTGTTCCTCTGCGGCTGTCTCTTCCGCTTTCTCTGTCTTGTTAGCTTCAATGCAGTCTTTCAGAGTCAGATACTTGCCGTCCAGATTCTTAAAGAGGATATAATCATGAAGCTTCTCGGCAAACTTGCTGTCCTTGATGCATCCGTATTTAATAAACGGACTGATATCATCCCAGTACTTCTCATAAGATTCCCTGTCGGTTTTGCACATTCCGGTAAGCTTGTCAGCCACCTTCTTGGCAATATACTCTGAAATCTTCTGCACAAAACCATCGTTCTGAAGGGCGCTTCTGGATACGTTCAGCGGGAGATCGGGACAGTCGATCACACCTTTCAGGAGAAGCAGAAACTCGGGAATCACTTCCTTAATGTTGTCTGCAATGAACACCTGATTGTTATACAGTTTGATGGTTCCTTCAATGGAATCGTACTCTGTGTTGATCTTCGGGAAATACAGGATACCTTTCAGGTTAAAAGGATAATCCATATTCAGGTGGATCCAGAACAGAGGCTCTTTATAATCCAGGAATACTTTACGGTAAAATCCCTTATATTCCTCGTCCGTGCACTCATTGGGATGCTTCATCCAGAGAGGATGCGTATCGCTGAGAGAAACAGGGCGTTTATTGATCTTAACGCGGTCTCTTGCCGGGGAAATCTCCACCGTCTCCTTCTCTCCCTTGTCGTTTTCTCTTTCTTCTGTTTTGGCATCCTCATGGATATGCTCTACAACAACATCGTCATCCCTGAGATCGGCTTCGTCTATCGTCTCATATTCCTGCTCTGCGTTTTCTCTGGAAAGATAAATATTCACAGGCATAAAGGAACAGTACTTCTCGATCACTTCACGCATCCTGTATTCATTGCAGAATTCCAGGCTCTCATCATTCAGGAACAAAGTGATCTCCGTACCGACTGTAGCTTTATTTCCGTCCTGGATATCATATTCTGTACCGCCGTCGCAGCTCCAGTGCACCGGAACAGCTCCCTCTTTATAGGAAAGCGTGTCAATATGCACCTCATCTGCAAACTATTCTTGACAAGGGCATAATGCCAAGTGAAAAGGTTTTAGATTTTCCAGTGGATTGTAACACTCTCACTGGTAGCGTCAATCTGTGATATGAGTATATCAACCACTTTACGCTTATCGTCAAAGCTCACGGACTCCCAATCATCAAGATAGCCCGTAATGCTATCAATCTGTGAAGCGGAAACAGAATTAGCGGTGAGGTCTGCGACCAGCCGGAGCTGTTTCTGCCGTTCCGCATCCAGTTCCTCAATGCGGGTGTTTGCGTATTGCAGGAGAAGCGGATTAGCGCCGGACAAAGTGTCCAGAAGTTTCTCGATCTCGCTTTCCGTCTTTGCAAGGGCAACACGGGCGGCGGTCAGCTTCGGATTATAGCTTTGTTCCTTGCCGCCTTTCAGCGTGTGGAATTTCCGCATCTTCTTAACCATCTCGCCGTAAACAAACGCCTCCATGCTTTGCGCGGTCAGCGTACCGGCTCCTTCGCAGCTCTTATTGTCTGCCCGTTGTTTGCATCGCAGGTAGGTGACACCATTTCTGGCGTTCAGACTTGCCAGGGCATAGCCGCAACGTCCACACTTGATTTTCCCGGCCAGCCATGTGTTATGGCATTTCCGGCCATTCTGGAATGTGGTGTTTTGTGAGAGCTTGCGCTGAACGGTCAGCCAGAGCTGGGAGGGGATGCGCCCCTGGTGGGGAGCAATCACGAGGATCGGCTCCTCGCCCTCGCACCCTTGATAGAGTATGGATTCCTGTGTGCCATTCTCCTGGGGCTTGCCAGCCTGGTGTTTAACCGGCTGGATTTGGG
The DNA here is from genome assembly GCA_019119235.1 of Candidatus Blautia excrementigallinarum. GTDB lineage: Bacteria > Bacillota > Clostridia > Lachnospirales > Lachnospiraceae > Blautia_A > Blautia_A excrementigallinarum. Next base: position 8,865 of record DWXL01000139.1, read on the forward strand.
TTCTCAGAAAAAGGCAGCCTTGTATAAAACCCTGCACATCACCATTCCCGAGGATTTGGACTACACCGACGTATTCCGGCCCATTCTGGAAGAGTACACCTCCTCCAACGAACTGACCCAGGTGAAAACCACCAATATGGGAAGCCTGTTCCGCCTGACCTACAATCTGACCCTCCGTGCCCCCGGCCTGGAAAAGGAAATGATTGACAAACTGCGCTGCCGGAACGGAAATCTGGAAATTTCCGTGTCCCGGCAGGAAACCCCCATCGGGGAACTGTAAAAAGGAGGCTCTTTCATGAAAAAGCGAAAATGCCTGTGCTGGCTTCTGGGGCTTGCTCTTCTGCTGTCCGGCTGCGGTTCCTCCCAGACAGAGAATGCCACAAACACCCAAACGGATGCTGCC
>DWXL01000140.1 GCA_019119235.1 Candidatus Blautia excrementigallinarum
CCGCCATCTGCGAAGTTTCTGAGAGCAGAGCCGGATATATGCCGGAATTAAGCTACGGAAGCCATATGTTTCAGGATCTGGTGGAATCGCAGATTCTTTACGGCGCGATTTTTAATAACAGCAAAACACTCTGTTATCATCCGGATCTTTTTGATGGAAGTCCTGATCTTTTCGGCAGGATCTGTCCGGAATTCCCGGAACTTGCCGGTATGATCCGGGTACATCCCACAGAAGATCTCTATTACTGGCTGGACGCGGTTTCAGGCCGGGCTCTCTGCGGCATACCTGAAGCGGATTAAAAACAGCCCGGATCCTCTCCGTTGATTGTTGACAATTTAATATGCAGGGCATACAATAAACATATCATTGATATGTCAATAATTGATGAAACCAACTATTGCAGAGGTCAATTATTGAGTATCCCAACAATCTGACGGAGGATATTATTATGGAATATGCCATTCACACGCTGCTTGCCCGCACCGGCCATGCGGAACAGAATTATCTCAGGCCGTATCTGGGCGATCTCGGACTTACTCCCGGGCAGCCCAAGGTGCTCCGCTGTCTCTATACGGGCGGTCCCTGCTCCCAGAAGGCTCTTGCCGATTACTGCGAGGTAGACCCCTCTTCTATCTGCCGGACGCTGGACACTCTGGAGAAAGCCGGTTTTCTCATACGCCGGCCCTCCAGGACCGACCGCCGCGCCGGCGAAGTCTCTCTCACTCCCAAAGGGATCCGGACTTTCGAGACATGGGAAGGCCAGTGCATGATCCTGGAGAAGAAGATGCTGGAGGGATTTACCCCGGAGGAAAAAGAAGCCCTCTCCGACTATCTTTCCCGCATATACCGCAATATGGGCGGAAAACTTCTGTAGGAGGGCCCGGCCATGAATGATTTAAAGAAAGTTTTTTCTTTCGCGCGGGCGTACAGGAAAGATTTCGCCATAGCCGTTGCGCTGGTCTGTATTGAAACCGTATTCGAGATGATCATTCCCCTTATTATGACAGATATTGTGGATGTGGGCGTTCCCGCCCATGATATCCCCTATCTCCTGCTTCAGGGCGGCAAGATGGCCGTATGCGCCGCTCTCTCCCTGATCTGTGGTCTTGGGTACGCCGGTTTCGCCGCGCGTGCGGCCTATGGTTTCGGAGCCGCGCTCCGTCAGGCGCAGTACGAAAAGCTTCAGGAATACTCTTTTTCCAATCTGGACCGCTTTTCCACTTCATCCCTTGTGACGCGTATGACGACGGACGTCACCGTCATGCAGAACGCGGTGAACGGAGGACTCCGTCCTCTGGTGCGAAGCCCCATCATGCTCGGACTGGGAATCGCCATGTCCTTCATGCTGAACGGAAGGCTTGCTTTCGTGTTTATCTTTACCGCTCCCGTACTGGGGATCATTCTCGCCCTTATCGTCCACAAGGTGGCGCCCCTCTACAGCCGTCAGCAGAAAGCGGTAGACCATGTCAACCGGCAGGTGCAGGAAACGCTTACCGCCATCCGCGCGGTGAAAGCTTTCGTCCGGGGCGAATATAAGGAAGAACAGTTTGAGACCGTGAACAATGAACTTGCCGACGTCAGCAGGACCACCTTCGGCCACGCGGTGCTGAACCTGCCCGCTTTTCAGACGGTCATGTACATGGCTGTGGTGCTGCTTATGTGGAACGGCGGCAATTATATTCTCAGAGGTTCCATGACGGTAGGCGAACTCACCGCCTTTTTAAGCTATGTGCTCCAGGTCATGAACTCGCTGATGATGATCTCCAATGTATTTCTCATGCTTACCCGGTCTCTTGCCAGCGCGGGAAGGATCCGGGAGGTTCTGGAGGAAAAGGTCTCCCTGGAGTCTCCCAAAAGTCCTCTCCGGGAAGTGCCCGACGGCGGGATCACATTCGAAAACGTATCTTTTAAATATTACCGGGGCGCTGAGAAATACGCCCTCTCCCATGTGGATCTCCACATTAACGCCGGAGAGACCGTGGGGATCATTGGAGGCACCGGTTCGGCCAAGTCCACCCTTGTGCAGCTGATCCCGCGGCTTTACGACGCGGTGGAGGGCCGCGTCTCTGTGGGCGGCCATGACGTAAGGGAATATGATCTTTCAATCCTTCGGGACGCCGTGGGAATTGTCCTGCAGAAAAACGTCCTGTTCTCCGGAACCGTCCGCGAGAATCTTCTCTGGGGAAACCCGGACGCAGATGACCGGGAACTGTGGGACGCCTGCAGCAAAGCCTGCGCGGACGAATTTCTCCGGAACATGCCAAAAGGGCTGGATACCGATCTTGGCCAGGGCGGCGTGACCGTATCCGGCGGCCAGAAACAGCGGCTCTGCATTGCCAGAACCCTTCTCAGGAACCCGAAGATACTCATCTTCGACGATTCCACCAGCGCTGTGGATACCGCCACAGAGGCCAGGATACGCCGCGCGCTTGCCACTCTGGATCATGTGACGAAGATCATTATCGCCCAGAGGGTTACTTCCGTAATGGAGGCTGACAAGATCGTTATCCTGGACGACGGCCGGATCCATGCGGTGGGGACGCATCAGGAACTTCTGAAATCCGATCCCATCTATCAGGAGATCTATGAATCTCAGATGAAATCCCAGAACCGCCCGGAGCATCAGGAGGAAGGAGGTGTGGTCTGTGGCTAAGACATTCAACGGAAAACGCCCGCAGAACCTGAGGAAAACGATCCGCACGCTGTTCTCCTATCTCGGAAGGCACAGGATCCTTTTTCTCCTTGTGGGAATACTGGCCGCGGTAAGCGCTTCCGCCAATCTTCTCGGAACCTACATGATCAAACCCGTGGTAAATCAGGTGACCGAAAGCGGAGATATCGCGGTACTGATCCGCAATGTGGCTGTCGCAGCCGCGATTTTCGCCGCAGGGGCGCTGTCCACTCTGGGATATACCCAGATCATGGTACGGGCGGCGCAGAAGGTCCTCTGCGACATCAGGCGGGATCTTTTCCACCATCTGCAGAAGCTTCCTCTGGAATTTTTTGATTCACAGAGAAAAGGCGATCTGATGAGTCTTTTTACCAATGACGTGGACACCATATCCGACGCCATGAACAACAGCTTCGCCATGATCATCCAGAGCTTCGTCCAGATCGCGGGCACCCTCACTCTTCTCTTTGTGCTGAACTGGAGGCTTTCTTTTCTGGTGATCCTGGGATACGCGGCCATGTTCCTTTATATCAGGTACAGCACGAAGAAAAGCCGTTTCTACTATAACCGCCAGCAGGCTTACCTTGGAGAACTGGACGCTTACATCGAGGAAATGACTGCCGGCCAGAAGGTGGTAAAAGTTTTTAACCACGAAAAAGAAAACCTGAAAACATTTACCGAAAAGAACAGAGCGCTTATGGAGGCGGGAACCAACGCCCAGAGCTACGCCGCCACCATGATCCCGGCGGTGGTGAGCATCTCCTATATCAATTACGCTCTGATCGCCGTGGCTGGAGGAATCATGGTGATCGCCGGACTATCTGATCTGGGAAGCCTCGCCAGTTACCTGGTATTTGTCCGCCAGTCCGCAATGCCTATCAATCAGTTCACCCAGCAGGGAAATTTCCTCCTGGCAGCTCTCGCCGGAGCGGAGCGTGTTTTCAGTACCATGGAACAGAAACCGGAGACGGACGAAGGATCCATCGAACTTGTCAATGTGAGAAAAAACAGCGACGGCACTCTCACCCCCTGCAAAGAACATTCCAAACTCTGGGCATGGAGAGATACCGCCCGACCGGAAGCTCCTCTTGTTCCACTGAAGGGCGACGTGCGTTTTCACGACGTAACCTTCGGCTACAGGCCGGACCGGACCATACTTGAGAATGTTTCTCTCTACGCCAAGCCCGGACAGAAAATAGCTTTCGTAGGCTCCACAGGCGCAGGAAAGACCACCATCACCAACCTGATCAACCGTTTTTATGATGTGTCCGGCGGCAGCATCACCTACGACGGGATCGACGTCCGCCGGATCCGCAAGGACGACCTCCGTCGAAGCCTCGGCATCGTTCTTCAGGACACCCATCTTTTTACCGGCACCATAGCCGACAATATCCGGTTCGGCAAGCTGGACGCCACACAGGAGGAGATCGAGAACGCCGCCAGGATCGCCAACGCGGACTCTTTTATCCGGCGTCTGCCCCAGGGATACGATACCATGGTCACCGGCGACGGAGCCAATCTCTCCCAGGGACAGAGACAGCTTCTGGCGATCGCCAGGGCCGCTGTGGCCGATCCGCCGGTACTGATCCTGGACGAAGCGACGTCCTCTGTGGATACGCGTACGGAAGCCCTTATCGAGAAAGGGATGGATCAGCTTATGGAAGGAAGGACTGTTTTCGTGATCGCCCACCGTCTCTCTACCGTCCGCAATTCCAACGCCATCATCGTTCTGGAACACGGCAGGATCATGGAACGAGGCGACCATGACGAACTTCTGGAACAGAAGGGATTATATTACCAGCTTTATAACGGGATGTTCGAACTGTCGTAAAATACGGGCCTGTGACGAAAATGTGTCTGTCATGTAAGCCGGCTTGTCGTGAAAACATTGACACTGCACTTCCCGGACGATATAATAAACAGGTATCCTGCCGGAGAAATCCGGTCCGGTATCTTTATTCAGTATTATAAATTTCGATATATAAAGGAGTACAGAAAATGAAACAGGTTATTTTGACAGGAGACCGCCCCACCGGCCGGCTTCATGTGGGACATTATGTAGGATCTCTGAAGGAACGTGTAAGGCTTCAGAATTCCGGTCTCTACAATGAGATCTATATTATGATCGCGGACGCTCAGGCTCTTACCGACAACGCCGAGCATCCGGAGAAGGTGCGCCAGAACATCATGCAGGTGGCTCTCGACTACCTGTCCTGCGGTCTTGATCCGGAGAAATCCACGCTGTTCATCCAGTCCATGGTGCCGGAACTGACAGAACTGACCTTTTATTATATGAATCTTGTCACGGTATCCCGTGTCCAGAGGAATCCCACCGTTAAGGCGGAGATCCAGATGCGTAATTTCGAGGCCAGCATCCCGGTAGGTTTCTTCTGCTATCCCATCAGCCAGGCGGCGGATATCACCGCGTTCCGCGCGACGGCAGTTCCCGTGGGCGAGGATCAGATCCCCATGCTGGAACAGTGTAAGGAGATCGTCCATAAATTCAATACCGTATACGGGGAGACGCTTACCGATCCCCAGATCATCCTTCCTCAGAACCAGTCCTGCCTGCGTCTGCCGGGCATTGACGGCAAGGCGAAGATGAGTAAATCCCTGGGCAACTGTATCTATCTTTCCGATACGGAGGAGGATGTGCGCAAGAAAGTTATGTCCATGTTCACCGACCCCAATCACCTGCGGATCGAAGATCCCGGCCGTGTGGAGGGCAATCCTGTATTCATCTATCTCGACGCATTCAGCCGTCCGGAATATTTCGCCGAATTCCTTCCGGAATACAGCGGTCTTGACGAACTGAAAGCCCATTACACCAGAGGCGGTCTGGGCGACGTGAAGGTGAAGAAATTCCTCAACCGCTGCCTGCAGGCCGAGCTTGCTCCTATCCGCGAAAGACGCGCCTACTGGGAACAGAGGCCGGAGGAAGTCTTCGAGATCCTGAAAGCCGGATGCGAAACCGCGCAAAATACTGCCGCGGCTACTCTTGGCGACGTGCGCCGCGCTATGCGTATCGACTACTTCGAGGACAGCAATCTTCTAAAATAAAATCTACTCTTTGTTGAAACATCAACAGGAAAGACAAACAGCCGGAGACAGAAGCCTGTGTATCAGTTACAGGCTTTCGCTCCGGCTGTATCCCCGCTCATATCTCAGTTCCGCCAAAAAAGTATGAAATGCTGATTTCATTACGGGATCCCCTTTCAGTTCCAGTGTATCATATCACGAACTGAAAAGTCACCCTTTAAAATTTTTTCCGTAACTGTAAAATATGTAATAAATATTTGCAAGGAAAGCAACTACCACCGCACCAAAGGCAACGATGCCCTCCCACGTGATAAACAGGTCGCCCCTGGACAGAAGAATGACAATAATAAACAGCAATACAGGAAATGCAACGATGGAAAGCGCCCGATATCTGTAATATTTCTTTTCATCCATTCCTTCCGGTATGTAATCTTCCGGGTGAACCATTTCGCAATAAACAATGATCCCGAATCTGGCGCCTTTCCTGCACGCGTAATATTCTATTCCGTCTATTTCAAAATGCGGAGACATGCTTTCTTTTGTTATAACAATGTTCAGTCCTTCTTTATTAGCAAATTTCAGCAATTCCTCTGTGAATTCCCTGGGATTTCTACATGGCGCGTCTGGCATAAATGAAAAAGTCCTTTTCGCCTCGGATCTGACCACCGCCTTGTAGTCGTTAAGAAACTCCGCAAATACCGATCCTCTTTTCTCCTCTTCATCCATCTTTTTCAGATATACATCCACATCCATATCAGCAATACTGGATTCATGGATTAAGGAGCAGAATTTCAGCGCGGCATCCAGCTTTTTACGTTCATCTTCTAAATGTTTTGTCTGCATAAGCAGAGCTTCCTCAAGAGAAATTTCACCATCAAACAGCTTTCTGATCTCTACGACTGGCATATCCAGTTTACGAAAGAGCCGGATCAATTTTAACTTCCGGATGTCTTCCTCACTGTACTGCCGATAAGCATTGCCGGAGTTTCTCGTTGGAGAAATCAGCTTTTGTTTCTCATAATAGCGGATATTTTGTTCAGAGATACCTGTCAGCTTTGAAGCTTCTTTTACGGACAGCATAAAATTCACCTCCCGGTATTTTTTTATTATTATAAAGCTTATACCAGGTATAAGGTCAAGAAAAACTCTCTTTTATTTATGATACGGTTCCCCATAACGTATCCAAGTGCGGTCCAATAAAAAATTAACAATAATAACTTATCTCTCCAAAATATGTAAACCATCTCTGAATAATATCAGTACTACGTGCCTCAACCATTCTCATAATATTGCGCAACGTATGTGAAGGTATTCTTGAATTATTATTGCAGAGCAGACATTTCCCCGCGCTGGTAATCCATACCTTTGTTGCATTGTCGGAAGGCTTTCCTTTTGCGATATGTACGTGGATTGGTTCAACAGGTTTATTCTCATTTGTCCAGAAATAAATCCAGTATTCTCCCATTCTAAAGATTTGAGGCATTCTCAAAGCCCCCTTCCTGAGAGAATTCAATAATAAGATGAGCAGTTGATCTTATTATCTCTTCGAATTGCTTAATCTCTTCTTCCGAAAAATGGTAAATATCTTCCCATGTGTAATCGGGGAGCCAGCATGCAGCATGTTTAAATCCATATTTTTCGTCTGGTCTCTCAATATACACTTTTACTCTTCCATCATTCTGCATATCAGAATGAACAATTTCTGTCTCATCATTCAATGTCATAAATGGATACATCATAACATCATTCCTCCCTGCTTCTTATACACTACTATTATATCCCTTTAAAAATATTTTCAATTAGGATCTGCCATACAAACCGGAAACCAGAAACCAGAAACTGAAAACTAAAACTCGTACTTTGTTCCATGTGAAAGTAACAGTCCATCGGTTAATTCTACACATAAAATTATAGTATTCTCATCATCAAAATTATTATGTCCATTGTCGATCCACTCAAAAAATACCTTTTTTAATTTCTCGGCAATCCAGTGATTTTCCTCTTTCCCGAAATATCCCAAATTGATACTCTTTCCATGTGCCGTGAACCATTCACCAGCTATTGCAACAGTAGAGTTGCTTTCCATATGCCTCATTTTGTTTGAAAGTGCATATGTAATAATATAAAATGCACCATTCTCATAATACGCATTTACATAACGTACAAAAGGCACCTCATTTTCTACTGTTGCCAATGCAATAATGGTATCTTTTCCAAATCGTTCCGACATTATTTTTTCAGCATCTTCACTTAATTTTTTCACAAAGTCATCTCCCTTACCAATTCCAATTTTTCTATTTCTATAACTTAGGAGTTATCTGCATAGATTTTCGGGACGTTGTCCCACTCCATGTTCATAATCTATTAGCTGTCTACGAAGATAATCTGCCATAGTTGCATCATTCATCTTTTCCCATGCTTTAATATGTATTTTCATCAAGGGTCTTGTAATTCTCATCGGGAGTTCATCCACATTGCTAATGGCCAACCACGGAAAAGGTCTGTATTTTTGCGTATCTCCAATGATAAACAGATACCCTATTAACTGTTCCTTTCTAAAAACAAAATAGAATTGCGGCATTTTATTGACGACGGATTTATCCATTATTTTTTTCATTGTCAGTTCTGTGCCATATGCCGGATAAAAACCAATATTTTTCAAATTCTTTAAAGCGTTTATTTTTTGCTCTTCTGACATATCTATATAATTTAGGATTATCTCTTCCAAACAGTTTACCTCCGTAAATTCCAATTTTGCACCGCTCAACTCCTCGATAAATTTTCTTTAGTTATTCTTCCTTAAAATCGAATTTTGACTGCCTAGATTATACGGACAAATATCTCTACACTTATGACAAGCTATTCTCCAAACCTGCTCTTCTTCATCATCTCCAAATGCAAAATCCCAACAGGATTGCTGTTTTATTTCTGGATTTTCTAAAGCATTTACAGGACAAATATCAACACATAAATTACAATTATTACAAAGAGGTTCTTTCATTTTATCAGGCTCAAGATTCTGTTCGCATAACACTGCTCCTAACCAGACCATACTTCCAAACTCTGGCGTTATTAACAAAGAATGCCTCCCTATTGTTCCCAAGCCCGCCGCTTGAGCTATATGTTTTTGCGAAACAATAGAACGCCATCTGTTAGTATTTTTATCCCATTGGCTTTCATTTGTAGGAATAGGAACACATACTATCTGGTTCTTTTCCATTTCAATACAAAAATCTAGAGCTATCGCATCCATTTTTGACGTGATAGAATTTCTTACCCTTGTATATGGAATATTAGACTTGCAATTAAGTGTTCCTACTGGAAATCTGCAACCAAAAGAAATTACCGATTTGCAAGTCGGAAGTGCATCTAAAGGATGATAGCCTTTCGGTGCATTATCAAACCTATCTATACTTGCTATACCACACAAATCTGCACCTAACGCAAACATTATTTCCTTTATCCTTTTACTATCCAACATACAATATCCCCTCCGCAAATCCCAATCTGTCGACCTAGTTTTACTTCATTATACCATTCGTTTATTTCCCTGTCATTGTCTTTCTTACCCATACGAAAAGAGAGCGGAACATCATCTGTCCACTCCCTTTCAAATACTCCACATACTTCATACCATACGCACTTACTTGTGATATGGTTCTCCATTCACAATCCGATACCCCCGGTACACCTGCTCCAGAAGCACCACCCGCATAAGCTGATGCGGGAATGTCATCTTCGAGAAGCTGAGAGCAAAGTCTGACCGTTTCAGCACTTCTTTCCCTAAACCAATGGATCCGCCGATCACAAAAGCAATGCTGCTTTTCCCCTGCACGCCCAGCGTCTCGATCTTCTCTGCAAATTCCTCCGACGTGAGCATCTTTCCTCCGATCTCCAAGGTGATCACATACATATCATCCCGGATATGTTTCAGAAGGCGCTCTCCTTCTTTTGCCCGTATGGCATCCTCCACAGCCACGCTTGCATGATCCGGTGTCTTCTCATCCGCCGCCTCGATGATCTCCAGTTTACAGTAACGGCTTAGTCTCTTACTGTATTCTGTGACAGCGTCTTTTAAATATTTCTCTTTTATCTTTCCTACTGCGATTACTGATATTTTCATTTTCTTCCTCTTTTGTCTCGTATTCAAATGCCGCTTTATCCGTCACTGTCTTAAACACGATCCTGTCCCCGCAGAGCATTGTATACTCTGCATGGCATGATACGCTTTCCCTGATCCTGCGCGTCATTTTCCCGTTCTGCGGAGCGCGCAGCACGTTTCCGGACTCCCTGGGGAAACGGACTCTCAAACAGTATTTTCCTTGTCGTATGAACAGCTCTCCATTCCCTATTTTCTGTACGGTCGCGCCAAGATAAGTGGAAAAGCGATATTCCCGCCCTTTCTGATACAAGATGCACACAGTGCCCGTGAAGCATATTGGTCCCAGCGGGATCATCGCTGCGGCAAGCATAAGCGATCCATCGCCAAGGAAGTGCTGTGTCCATGCATATTTCTCAGGGAAGGAGCTCCCGCTGTCCCCCTCCATATATCCTTTTCCATTCCGAAAACACCGTGACTCTCCATTGACTTTAAGTTCTCCGTCCACAGAATGTCTCATGCTGTATACTGCATGCCTGCACTCCAATCCCGGTATATACCGGAATGGTCCCATGATGTCATACTTAGGCTCGGCCAATTTTCCGAACTGCAGGATACCGCTGATCTGCAGCCCCTCTGTTTCAAGATTCAGGCGTATTCCTTTCGCGGAAAACAAGTTCTCCCCGATCTGCATGATCCTCTTGCCTCTGTTGATCCGAAACTGCCGGAATGGGAACACTTTGTTCCAGCTTCCCGATTCTGTAATGATCTGGATAGAACAGGATTCTCTCTTTGCAGAAATGTGCACTGCCGGGATCACTGCAATACTTCCCTCTTTTCCCTGGCACCGGAAATACCAGCCATAAAAGTAATCACTCATAATGGATCCCCTCCTGTGCAGGTCCCTCGATCAGGTTCCCTTTGTAGTCAAATCGGGATCCATGGCACGGACAGTCCCAGGTCTTTTCATCCGGATTCCATGTCAGCTCGCAGCCGAGATGAGGACACACGATATCCACTTTATAGACTTTCTGGTCCTCTGTCTTATATACTCCCGCTTTTCCTGTCTCCGTCTCCACGACCGCGCCATGCCCAGGCTCCAGTCTGGCAGATGTCTCATCCGGAATATGGAAAAAACGTTTGGTCAGCCCTTTTACCGCTTTCCCGCTGTCTTTCATAATCTGCGGGATCTCTTCTGCCGAGAATCTTGATGGTGAAAACACCTCAGCCCAGGGATTCTCAAATCCGCAGATCAAATCCCTGATGATCATTGCAGACACCATAGATGCGGTCATACCCCATTTCTGAAACCCCGTGGCAACGAACCAGTCCGGACGATCCGATGCGTATCTGCCGATAAAAGGTACTTTATCTGCCGTAATGCAGTCCTGAGCTGACCAGCAGGCTGCTTCCCGGCTCTGGGGATAGAGTTCCCGAGCCGCTGTGCGCAGCATTTTATAGCTTCCACCTTCGTATTTTCCGCCATCCTTCTTCTCTCCTGTCCGATGTCCTTCTCCTCCGAAGAGAAGATATCTTCCAAACTGCCGGAACGAAAGGGTATCCTTCCCATCGCCGATATACATGCCACTGATTACTCCCGCGCCTTCCAGCGCCAGTACATAAGACCGTTCCTGATGCATCCGGGTGAAAAACATGCCCGGAAAATCTACGAAAGGAAAATGAGTGGCAAAAATAACCTTTTCTGCCTTTACGCTGCCACAGACAGTCTTTACAATATGTTCCTCTGCTCCTCTTACAGGAGAATTCTCATATATTGTCAGTTTCTCAGACAGGGAACGAATGAATTTAAGGGGGTGAAACTGTGCCTGCCGCGCAAATTTCACCGCTCCGGCGCAGGAGACAGGGATCTCAATACGGGGTTCAAAAGACGCTTTAACCCCAAGTCCAGCCGCTGCTTCCGCCTCGTCCTTTAATTTCTTTTCATCCTGAGAATATACATAGGAATCTTTCTCTTCCAGATCACAGTCAATCCCCTCTTTTTGTATGATCCTCTTATATTCCTCAACAGCCGCCTGATTTGCACGGACATACTGTTCTGCCGCATCTCTGCCTTTCTTATCGATAAAATCATGGCAGAATATTCCATGCTGGCATGTAATCTTTGCCGTAGTATTCCCGGTCTGTCCTCCGCCGATCCTTCCGGCTTCAAGGACAACCGTCCTGACCCCGGCACATTCGAGCTGGTATGCAGTCAGTATCCCCGCCATTCCGCCCCCTATCACAACAGCCTCCGCTTCTATATCACCGTCCAGCGGTAAACGCTCCGGTATCTCGCATGTTTTGCTCCATATGGACTCCATAATTGCCTCCCGGTTTTTTTATTACTAAGATTTCCAGTAAGAGGCAGTTTATGCAGATAAAATCATTGCCGAATCAGAACCATTACTCTATATTATCAGCGAGAGGCTTTTTCTAACTGGTATACATACAATTCATGCAGGGCTCTTGTGGCACAGATATAATCCGCCTGCATTGACAGAGGGTTATCCTCCCTTTCCCGCACAGCAAATACCTGGTCAAATTCCAGCCCCTTTGCCAGATAAAACGTAGTTACTGTCAACCCCTTTCGAAAAGCAGAACTGTCCCTGTCAACGTAAGACACTTCAAGTCCCCTGCTCTGCAAAAGCCGGCTAATGTCAAATGCTTCTTCCTCAGTCATCGTAATAACAGCTGCTGTCTCGAACCCTTGAGTCCCAACATTCAGTTTTTTCTCTATCTCAGAAAGCAATTCTTCCTCTGAGGCAAATATTTTTTCCTCTACTTCCTTTCCATGGCGCTCCAGCAGCTCTATATCCGTGATCCCGCTGATCTTCCCAGCATAAGAAGCGATTTCCCATGTATTGCGGTAACTCTTATTCATAATCACGGTACGGATGCCCCTGCCGAATATTTGTGGAAGAAATCTCAGTACGTCCTGCTGTTCCTTATCCAGCGTCTGCGCCCTGTCTCCCAAAATTGTCATACGGCATTCAAAAAGCCTCTGAAGGATCACATACTGAAGATAGGAGTAGTCCTGCATTTCATCGATAACGAGGTGCTTGATATTCTTATGAGCGCTTTCCCCTGTAAGCCTGTATTTCAGATACAGCATCGGAAACACATCCTCATATGGGATCTTTCTTCTCTCGAAAGGAATATCTGACAGCTTCTCCTGCCCGCAGAACTCCAGCAGCCGATTATAGAGTGTATAAATATCTTTGGTCACATACATCCTGTCAAATTTTTTCTGCAGGAGATCACGATCCTCTTCTTCTATATCCCTTCCTCTCAAAGTTTCGTATGAATCAACAAAATACTCCATCACCGCATCCATCCTCTTAAGGATCGGGGTGTCATAAAATTTGTCATAAAACAGATGAATCACTTCTTCCTCAGAAAGCTTCATTCCCCGGAACTCAATGTCTCTGAACTCCATCAGGCTGTCCTCTTCCACGGCAAGGAAGCCTTCCACCTCTCCCACAAATTCCTTGGACTGTTTCCAATGAAACCGCTCATCCGCCTTTTTGTCCGGGAACTTCATCATACGCTCCAAATGGTCATATCGGTCTTCGCAGTCAGACGCAGTATCTTTTAATTCTCGATATGCAAAAAGGTCAAAACTCATCTCCCGGATATTCTCCTCGCCCAGCTCAGGAAGGATATGTGAAATATAGTCTGCAAAAACACTGTTCGGAGACAGGATAAGAATGTTGGATGATCGCAGATTTTTCCTGTCATGATACAGCAGATATGCTATCCGGTGAAGGGCGATAGAAGTCTTTCCGCTTCCTGCCGCTCCCTGGATAACCAGGATCCGGTCCTTTGTGTTTCGGATAATCTCATTCTGCTCTTTCTGGATTGTCCGCACGATGCTTTTAAGCTGGGCGTCTCCGCTATTTCCAAGCTCCTGTTTTAAAATCTCGTCATCAATCTTTACATCGCTCTCAAAACCGTAGACCATCCTTCCGTTTCTGATCTTATACTGCCACTTTGCAGCGATCTCTCCGCTTATCGTTCCGGACGGAGCTTCATAAGACGCCGGTCCCTTGTCATAGTCATAGAACAGTCCGCTTACAGGAGCGCGCCAGTCATAAACCAAAGGCGTCATTCCCGCACGCTCCGCGAAATTTCCAATGCCGATATAAAAAGGCTCTGCCTTATCTTCATCTTCAAAACAGAAATCTACCCTGCCGAAAAACGGCGAATCCTGCATTTTTTCAAACCGTCTCTTTAATTTTGCCTTTTCCTCATTTGAGTTTACCTGATGAAGGAGCGCCTGCTGATTGTCATAATCCTCATATCCGTACTGGTCCATCTCCGTATAGTTTTCCCAGTAATACTCATGCATATTTTCAATCTCTTTCTGCCCCTCATCCAGCTCCTTATTGAGCTGATCAAGCCTCTGCCGCAGTTTTTCCTCTATATCTTCAAGAAAAAGAGTTCCGTCATAACATCTGCTGTTTTCTGTCATTTCTCTTCTCTCCAGTCTGTTACAAATTTGCAATACTCGACATTATACTGTCTCACAGCGTACAATCATTATACCACGTGCGCAGGAAAGGAAGCGGCGCTCGCGCGCCATTTGCTTTCCAAGCCGTGGATCAGGCATAATCCCCGCAAGGCGGGGCAGACCGCTGGGCGGTCTGGATTGCACAACGTGCAATCATTATACCATGTATTTTTTGAAAAGAAATCACAATTTAGTCATATTTTCTTCTTATAATATTTTAATGACGGCATCAAAAGAATGTCCATTTTTCTGCCCGTATTTCATGTACTTTGCGTGCTGAAACGGAGACATCTAAATGAAATGAGGTAAGACCATGAAAAAAGAAAATCGGAAAATGGCACAACAGCGCAGAGCTGAGGAGCGGCGTAAAAAAGAATTCCGAAAAAAACTGAGCAAAATCCTGGTGATAGGAGTCCCAAGCCTTGCTGTATTAGCTCTTGTGATTGTTCTTATCGTTGACGGAGTTACCAATAACTCGGGCGAAAACCAGTCAAACAGCACTGACACTGAGGCATCATCCGAAACAAGCGGCAACTCCGGCTCCTCTGATACAAACTCCCAGGATACAGGAAGTTCCTACTCTACAGACTCCTCACTTACTGTGGAAGACGGAGACACTGTTAATATTGACTATGTAGGAAGCATCGATGGAGTCGAATTTGACGGTGGAAACACTCAGGGCATGGGCACTGATCTTGTAATCGGATCCGGAAGCTATATTGACGATTTCGAAGACCAGCTCATCGGAGCTCACCCCGGAGACCAGGTGGATGTATACGTGACCTTCCCTGAAGATTACGGTGTGGAAGAGCTGAACGGAAAAGAAGCCCTGTTCCAGGTAACGGTCAATGGAATTTATGAGTAAATCTGGATTTGTGTGTGAGGACGAGAGGCGGAAAAACGTCCGAAAACCGCGGAGCAAATGTGTCGAGGACGTATTCAGCGCGTGTTTGCGGGTGGCTTCGCTGTTTTCTGGTTTTACTCAAGCCGGAGAGTCCCCCGGCAAAGGCAGGATTTTGAAGGGAGGGCGAAAGGGGAACTTCTTTGTCGAGCCGTAGCTTTCTTTCCACGGGAAGTGATAGAAAATTTCCCGGATGCGAAAAGATTCTGTTTTGCTGATAAAGCCCCCTCTCATCCCGTTTTGAAATCCTGCATTTGGGCTGTAGGGACTTCCGGCCGGATGAACGCAGAAAACCGCGGACCTATTTGGGGTGCCTTTCGCGGCGGGC
>DWXL01000141.1 GCA_019119235.1 Candidatus Blautia excrementigallinarum
GGGAGCCAATGTCCTGGCGGCAAGATACTTTGCGGCGGGGCAGGATAAAGAAATGTCAGAGGCGGTACATACGGCCATAGCGCTGGCGCTGGTGAGCGGCGTGATCATGGCTTTCGTGGGAGTGGGAGCGACCAGGCTGGCGCTGGAAGTGATGGATACCCCGGCGAATGTGATCGATCAGTCTGTGTTGTATATGCGGATTTATTTCATGGGAATGCCGTTCTTCATGCTCTACAACTACGGCGCCGCAATTCTGAGAGCTGTGGGGGATACCAAGCGGCCGCTGATGTTTCTGGCAGTTTCCGGCATGGCGAACGTGGTGCTGGATCTGGCGTTTGTCATCGTTGTTCCGCTGGGTGTGGCCGGCGTGGCTATCGGTACCGTGGCTTCGCAGATGATCTCCTGTATTCTGGTCATCAGATGTCTGTGCAAAACAGAGAGCAGCTATCAGCTGCGGTTTTCCAGACTGGCGATCAAAAGCGTCTATCTGAAACGTATTTTTCAGGTGGGAATACCGGCGGGTATCCAGAGCACGGTTATTAATTTCAGCAACGCCATGCTGCAGTCTTCTGTAAATTCCTTCGGCTCCACAGCCATGGCGGGATATACGGCGGCCAATAATGTAATGGGATTTCTGTACGCTGCCGTAAATGCGGTCACCCAGGCGTGCATGAGTTTTACCAGCCAGAACTATAGCGTCCGCAAGCCAAAAAGGATGGACCGTGTTCTTGTGGACTGTATGATCCTTTCAGTAGGAGTATCTGTGGTGTTCGGCGTGGGAGCCTATGTGTTTGGTTCCCAGATCCTGAAGATCTATACGACTGACGCGGAGGTGATCCAGTGCGGACTTGAGATCCTTTCCATAACAACAGTTCCTTATTTTCTCTGCGGCATTATGGATCTGATCCCGGGAGCGCTGAGAGGGATGGGGCATTCCGCGGTTCCGATGATCCTGTCTGTCATAGGTACGGTTGGAACGAGGATTATCTGGATCTACCTTATCTTCCCGCAGCACAGATCCCTTTATTTCCTGTTTATATCTTATCCCGGATCATGGATCGCCACGATCCTTTTGCAGGCGGTATGTTTCTGGTTTGTACGGAAGCAGTGTCTGCGCCATCTGAAAATGGGCGGGGCGACAGTATAAAAATATATCAGTGAAATAATTTATGTGTAACAGATTTTGCGCGCGCCCATAAAATAAATGGAGCAATATGCGGAGGCAGCAAATGATTTCCATAAGTCTGTGCATGATTGTCAGAAATGAGGAGCGTGTTCTGGGAAGATGCCTGGAGAGCGTGAAAGATTTTGCGGATGAGATCGTCATAGCGGACACCGGTTCCGGGGACAGGACGGAGGAAATTGCGGCAGAGTTTACGGACAGGATATTCCATTATCCATGGCGGGATGATTTTTCTGCGGCGCGGAATTTCGCCATGGATCAGGGGCAGGGAGAATATCTTATGTGGCTGGATGCGGATGATGTGATCCCGGAGAGAAGCCTGGAAAAGCTGATGGAACTGAAACAGGCTTTTGACAGGGGAACAGACGTGGTCATGCTCCCTTATGTGACGGCTTTTGACGAACAGGGGCGGCCGGCCTTTTCCTACTACAGGGAAAGAATCGTAAGGAACAGTAAGGACTTCCGTTTTACGGGGAAAGTCCACGAGGTCATCCCGCCTCACGGAAAAATAATCTACGCGGATATTCCGGTGGAACACAGAAAAACAGATGCCGGGGACAGTGACAGGAATCTGCGTATATATGAAAAAATGATGAAGGACGGAGAAAAATTCGACGCACGCTCCCTTTATTATTACGGCAGAGAACTCCTGTATCATGGCAGATACCGGGAAGGCGCGCAGGCGCTGACAGAATTTCTGGAAAGGCCTGACGGGTGGGTGGAAAATCAGATCGACGCGACCAGGCAGCTGGCGTATTGTTTTTATGGTACGGGAGAAGACTCAAAGGCGCTGCAGGCGCTTTTATACGGCCTTTCTTTTGATGTGCCCAGAGGCGAGACCTGCTGCGATCTGGGGCGTCATTTTTTTGACAGAGAAAGATATGAGGAAGCAGCCTACTGGTATAAACAGGCGTTTACAGCTAAAAGAGCAGACCGGTCGGGAGCTTTTATCCGGGAGGAATGCTACGGCTTCCTCCCGGCAGTTTTTCTGAGTATGATATATGACCGGCTGGGGCAGAAAGAGATGGCCGGAATGTATCATGATCTGGCATATTTTTCCGGATAAGTTTCAGGATCTTTCGAAGGTCCCAAACACGGTTTGCTTTCCTTTTTCTGCCATGATACGTCCCCGTGCGATCACAGTATCCAGTTTCAGTCCTTCTTCTGTGAGAAGACAGATATCTGCGTCAAATCCGGGTTTTATATGGCCTTTGCCATTCAGTTTCAAGATGGCGGCCGGATTGGAAGTAATACCCTTTACCGCTGTTTCCAGCGGGATGTTTTCTTTCTGCACACATTCGCGGACTTCTTTGAGAAGACAGGACGCTTTTCCGATACCGATTCCCTGATATTCTCCCTTTGCGTTGAAAACCGGCATGCTTCCCTGGCCGTCGGAGGAGATGGTGAAACGGTCGCTGGATATTCCCATGTCCAGAAGTCTGCGGATGCCTTTACAAACACGCACTTCGTCGCAGATCGTCTCCCAGTAATCGATATCTTCATTTCCGGTAAAATCAATGGTTCCGCCGTCTTTCGCGAATTCCAGGCATTCATCAAAAAGAGCGGCGTTGCGGTTTACATGAGTGGGCAGAAACTGCGAGGCGGGTATTTCAGTATCGCGGACAACCTTCAGGATAAGATCCAGTTTGCGGGGGCTGTCGCCCAGATGGACGTTCACGATCCCTGCCTTGCCGGACAGCATGCCGGCAACCCGGGCGTCTGCCGCAATACGGGCAAATTCCTCAAAAGAAGGCTGTGAGGACCGGTGGTCGGAAATGGCCACTTCGCCTACGCCGATCACTTTATCCAGCATCATGATATCCTTCATAAGACTGC
>DWXL01000142.1 GCA_019119235.1 Candidatus Blautia excrementigallinarum
GAAGGATTCTTCATGATACTGGTTACCAGGACAAGACCTGTCATCAGGCAGACAACAACGGTATCCCAGAATGTTCCCGTACTGGATACCAGAGCCTGGCGGACCGGGTTCCTTGTCTGTGCAGCCGCTGCCGCGATGGGCGCGGAACCCATACCGGACTCATTGGAAAAGAGCCCTCTGGCAATACCGTACTGCATGGCGAGCATGATGCCTCTTCCCACCAGTCCGCCTGCCGCCGCTCCCGGCGTAAACGCCAGACGGCAGATCGTCTTGATCGCAGGAATAATAAAATCATAGTTGATACCAAGGATGATCAGGCATCCCAGCACATAGAAGATTGCCATAAAGGGAACCAGCTTCTCGCATACATTGGCGATGGACTTGATACCGCCGAAGATTACGAGGGCTGTGAGGGCGGCAACCACTACTCCCACGATTGCCGGTGAAATCCCCATGTTTTCTTCACATACAGCAGCGATAGCGTTTACCTGTGTCGCGCATCCGATTCCGAAGGAGGCGAATCCGCCGAAGAAGGCGAAGATCATTCCCAGCCATTTCATATTCAGACCGCGCTCCAGAGCGTACATCGCGCCGCCCTGCATTCTTCCGTCTTTCGTCTTCACTCTGTACTTCACGGCGATCAGGGATTCGGAATACTTCGTGGCGATTCCGAACACGCCTGTAAGCCAGCACCAGAGAACCGCTCCCGGTCCTCCCAGCGCCACGGCGGTTCCCACGCCGATGATATTGCCCGTACCGATAGTTGATGCCAGGGCTGTGGTCAGCGCGCCGAACTGGCTGACTTCTCCCTCCGCGTCAGGGTCTTTCGCAACGGAAAGGCGGATTCCGATAAATATCTTTCTCTGGATAAATCCTGTGCGGATCGTCATGAAAATATGCGTTCCCAGAAGCAGCAGGATCATCCACCATCCCCAGACCAGCGTATCGATCTGGGTGATCACATTCGTAATAGCTTCCATTTTTTCTCTCCTTCATAAAACAGCCTTAATGGAACTATTATACCGGATTTCCTCCCTCATTGCAACGATTTATTACGTTTTCACTGCATTCAGGTAAAGTTTCCGCTGTTAATCCTCACCGGCAGACGCTTCCATCCACCGGCAGAGAGCGTCTATATGGTTCTCCGCGTCTTTCCGTCCGATATCGTATACTCTCTGTATCTCCTTCAGATCCTTCTCCATGCGGCTGATGGTCAGCTTCTCGCTTGGCCGGATCACAAACGTATCACCCGTTTTTTCCATCTCATGGATTTCTTTCAGCGTCTCATTATAAACCCTGTGCCTGTTTTTCAGAGTTTCCACGAACCGGGGATAACGGCGGTACCGAAGTTCCGCCATCCGGGCGTTCTGCGGTTTCTTCTCGTATCCGTCCTCCCTTGTAAGGACCACCACGTTCCTCTCATATCCCATTTTCTGAAACTCTTTCACCGGGATGCTGTCCGCGCAGCCGCCGTCCAGCAGCTTTTTGCCCTTATAGGCGACGATTTTGGAAACATAGGGCATGGACGCGGAAGCCCTCATGGCGTCGATCTGGTTCTGCATGTCCGTGATCTGAATATACTCCGCCTCTCCGGTCTTCAAATTCGTACATACAACATAAAAATCCGTGCCTGATTTCGCGAAAGCTTCGTAGTCGAACGGATCCAGACGTTCCGGGATATCGTGATAGCAGAATTTCTCTCCCACGATATCTCCTGTGCGCAGCAGGCTCTTAAAGCTCATAAAACGCCAGTCTTCTCTGTACTTCTTATAATAGCGGATACTTCTGCCCTTCTGTCCGGACACAAAGGAACATCCGTGGAGCGCTCCCGCGGACACGCCGATCACTCCGTCGAAATGCAGCCCGCGCTCCATAAACACGTCCAGCACGCCGGCTGTATAGATCCCCCTCATTGCTCCGCCTTCCAAAACAAGTCCTGTCTTCATATGTGTCTCACCTTTCTCTGTCCCAGCTGTTCTGAATCTGTCTGTATGTTTCCTGAAAGCCAAGTCCCGCCTCTGCCGCCAGAGACTGCACGCTTTCATATTCCGGGTAGCACACCTCTCTTCCGTCAGGAAGTGTGCAGATCTTCGCTTCCGCCTCTCCGAAAGGCGTCTGTATGTTCTGCTGTCTTCTCTTTAAGACGGTACGTTCCATGGGAATCCTGCGGACGCCTATGGTGGTGGTCTCTCTGAAAATGACCTCCTCCATCTGCCGGATCTTTTCCTCCGTACAGATCACCGTCAGCTCGTAGGCCGGACGGTTTTTCTTCATGTAAACCGGCGTATAATGCACTTCCCGCGCTCCGGCGGCAAAGAGCTTCTCCATCGTCAGGCCCAGAGCTTCCCCGGTACAATCGTCGATATCCGTTTCCAGACGGTATATCCGGTCTTTGTCTGAACTGTTGCCTGTCGCTTCCTGATCTACTTTCCCGTACGGTTCCTCTGTTTTACAGTGGTATTTCCCGGAAGTGTTCTCCGGCCGGATGATCATGGCGCGCAGGAATCCCGGGCAGGCATACTGCCTTTTTCCCGCTCCCAGGCCGGTTTTCTCTATCGTGAATCTGTCAGGAAGGACGTCCGAGGTGCGGACCGCCGCCGCGATTGCCGCCCCTGTTGGAGTTACCAGCTCTCCCTCCACATTGGTGATCTGAAGGTTCAGATGGTTCTGCTTCACGATATTCGCCACCGCCGGAACCGGGACCGGAAGGATCCCGTGCTGGCAGCGCACAGTTCCCGCTCCCTCGCAGAGTTTCGGCACGATCACTTCCGTGACGTCCAGATTGTCCAGACAGACGGCTGCCGCGGCCACATCTACGATGGAATCCACAGCTCCCACCTCGTGAAAATGCACCTGATCCACAGGTACGCCGTGGGCTTTTGCCTCCGCCGCGGCAAGGATCTCAAAAACAGAAAGGGCAATCTCCTTCGCTCTGTCTGTCATGGAAGAAGACAGAAGGATCTCCCGGATCTCTTTCATTCCTCTGTGTTCATGGTGATGCGCATGAGGCTCCTCTCCATGACGATGCTCATGAACATGATGATGTTCCGCTCCGTGATGATGTTCATTATGTTCCGAATGACTGTGTTCATGATGCTCCCCGTGATCATGGCCGTGTCTTTCATACAGATGTCCGTGAAGATATTCCATGTCATGATCGTGATTTTCGTGGGCTTCATCCAGGATCACAGCGAAGTCGCAGGCGTCCAGTCCCGATTTCTTCACCCTGGTAATTTCCGTCCGGAAGCCGTCTACGCCGAGGCTCCCGAGAGTTTTTTCCAGCACTTCCCTGTCCGCTCCCAGATCAAGAAGGGCGGCAACCGTCATATCTCCGCTGATCCCGGAATAACATTCCAGATATAAAGTCTTTCCCATCGTCTTCCCCCTTACTCTTCTCTGTCCCGGATACCCAGCCGGTTGATCTGCGTGGCGATATAGCCCGCGCCGTATCCGTTGTCAATATTGACCACAGCGATCCCGTTGGCGCAGGAATTGATCATTGTCAGAAGAGCGGATAACCCATTCATGCTGGCGCCATATCCCACGGATGTGGGAACCGCGATCACCGGCTTGTCCACCAGTCCTCCCAGGACACTGGCCAGAGCCCCCTCCATACCGGCCACCGCAACCACGCAGTTGGCCTCCTGGATCGCGTCCAGCCTGGACAGAAGCCTGTGGATCCCGCTGACTCCCACGTCATAGATCCGTTCTACTCTGGAGCCGAAATATTCCGCCGTCTGGGCGGCTTCTTCCGCCACAGAGATGTCCGCTGTTCCCGCGGTGCAGACCGCGATCAGTCCTTTCTTTTCTTTCTCTTTTTGCTCCACCTTGATAATGTGGGAGAGGTCGTCGTATTCCACTCCCGGCACAAGGTCTTTCACCAGCTCGTACTGATGGCGGGAAGCTCTTGTTCCTAGGACTTCTCCGTTATCCTCATACAGTCTCCTGAAGATCTGTACAAAATGCTCGTCCGCCTTCCTGCTGCAGAAAATAACCTCCGGAAATCCGTTCCGTATTTCTCTGTGAGAATCCAGCTTCGCGTACTCTCCCATTTCTTCAAAGGGTTCCTTCCGGAAGTAGTGTTCCGCCTCTTCCAGGCTGATCTCGTTATTTTTGAATTTCGTCAGGATTTCTCTCGCTTCCATAATAAGATTACACACCTCTCTGTGAAAAAAGGAAGGAGCCTGCCCTCCGTACGCCTGCGCATACATCCTGCATTCTCCCTCCATCAGTCGCGTCTTCCTACATACGGTACAGAATCATACCGCCTTTTCTCTCATAACCGGTGTCCCAGAGTTCCTCAAGAGACAGCCATTTGCTCTCCCCGTATGTAACGGCTTTCACCTGAAAGCCCTCTTCCGTCTCCCTGTATCCTGTCAGCATGAACCAGTGCCACACATAATCGTCCAGTTCCAGGTTCTTGTGCTTCAGAAGAAGGTACGGGATCGGACATGAATGGTCGATCTGGCCCCGGATCGCCTCGGCAGCTTCCTGCCATGTATGCTCTCCGTGAAAAGGCTTCATCTCCAGATCTGTATCTCCCACGTCGTGAAGATATCCCTCGAATCCTTCCATAAACATCTCCAGCGTATCGATGCCGTTGGGTCTCGGACAAAGATACGGCTTCATCTCATAGGCAAAACGGATGTATTCATCCTTGTCGATCTCTTTCGTTCCGTAAGGATAGAGATCCGTCTTACCCGCCTCGCTGGCAAAGTAAATACAACTTTCACAGGCCGCTACCGCGCCGCATCCGCCGTCTCTCATAGAAGATTCCGGAAACCAGTCCTGGTTTCCTCCATACGATCCATCTACCTGAAAATAATTCAGTTCATTTCTCTGCATTCTTTCCAAGTTCTCTCCCGTTCCTCTCTGTTAAAAAATTTCTCTTTCATCGTATAAATACGCAAGGAATACTATAGCATATTTCCTGTGGAAATTAAATACTGTTTTTACAGATTTTTGAAAAAATCACCTGTCCAGGGCAGCCAGGATCTCCCGTTTATAATTCAGGAATTCTTCCGTGAGATTAAAATCTTTTCTCCTGGGCTTCGGCTCCCGGATAACGATCTCCTCCGTGATCTCTCCCGGCCTTCCGGTAAGCAGGCAGATCCTGTCCGAGAGAAGGATCGCCTCGTCGATATCATGGGTGATAAAAAGCGTGGACATCCTGATCTTTTCCATGATATTCAGATACCAGCCGTGCATACTGCTTTTTGTGATCGTATCCAGCGCGGAAAAGGGTTCGTCCAGAAGCGCCACATTCTGTGAAAACATATAGGTCCGCATCAGAGCCGCTCTCTGACGCATTCCTCCGGAAAGCTGGGCGGGATATTGTTTCTGGGTTCCCTCCAGCCCGAACTCTTCGAAGTAAGGCCTCACCTGCTCCCGGGCGGCCTTTTTCTTTTCGCCCCGCAGAAGAAGGGGAAGCGCCACATTGTCTTCCACCGTGCGGTAAGGCAGCAGCAGGTCCTTCTGGAGCATGTAACTGATACGGCCCGGTTTCCCTGTGATATCCTCCCCGTCCAGGAACACCCGCCCCTCATCCGGCTCCGTAAGACCTGAGATCACGTTAAAAAGCGTAGTCTTTCCTCCGCCGCTTACGCCAAGGATACTTACCAGTTCTCCCTCGTGAAGGGCCAGGCTGATATTCTTTATGATCTTCCGTCCGTCATAGGACTTGCTTACATTCTCGACAATCAGTTCCGACATAACCCGCTTCCTTCCTACTCCGGAAGATAATCATTAGAAAATCCAACGTTTTCCGGGATTTCCGCCTCTGTAAGACCGTTTTCGTTCAGCCACTCATAAAATGCGTTCCATCTTTCCGGATCGATATAGCCCCACTGGCTTACCTCCGCCTTGTACTGGTCTTTCAGGTATTCCTGGCTTGCGAGCACAAGCTCCGGGTCCAGTTCCGGCGCGGCCTCACAGAGAATGTCCGCCGCCTCCTGCGGATTCTCAATGGCATACTCATATCCGTCCCTGAGAGCCGTGAGGAATTTCTTTGCTGTCTCCGGTTCCTCTTCCAGGAATTCATTGTTGGCGATCACAACCGGGGTGTAGTAATCAAACACCGGATTAATATCCTTAAAGGCGAAATAATCTGTCTCCGCCCCGGTAAGCTCGAACTTCACGCCCGCCCAGGCGTAGAAGATCCAGATCGCGTCCACGGACCCGGATTCCAGAGCGGATACCTCGTCTGTCACCGTGCTGGGGATCATCTCCACTTTGCTGAAATCGCCCCCGTCCTGTTCCACCACATTCTGTATCATGGCCACTTCAATGGGACCGTCCCAGGTGGCGTATTTCTTTCCTTCCATTCCTTTTGGCGTGTCCATCCCCTCGCCTTTGCGGGAAATGATCCCGGAGGTATTGTGCTGGATCAGCGCCGCCACCGCCGTAGTAGGCAGAGCATTGTCTCCCGCCACTCCGGGGGCCATGGAATCCTGGAAGGAAACGCCGAACTGCGCTCTCCCGGAAGCAACCAGAGCGTCCGCTCCGCCTTCCGGCGGCTGCACGATCTCCACTTCCAGCCCCTGATCCTCAAAATATCCCAGACTTTCGGCCACATAAAGACCAGTGTGATTGGTATTGGGCGTCCAGTCCAGAACGAAAGTGATCTTTTCTGTCTCATTATCAGCAGCGGAAACCGTCATGCTTCCCGCCGCGCCAACCGTCATAACGGCAGCCAGTCCGACTGCCAGTATCTTTTTATGATTCATGCGCATCCTCCCATGGCATACATTTTTTCTGAATAAAATCCACCAGTTTCATAAGAAGCAGGCTGATCACCGAGATCAGAAAGATCACCGCGAACATTTTGTCAAAGGCAAACGCCTGCTTCACTCTTGTCATATAAACGCCCAGACCGTTAAAACCGCCCAGCCACTCCGAGATCACGGCTCCCACCACAGAATAGGCCGCCGAGATCCTGAGGCTTGAAAAGAACTGCCCCATCGCTCCTGGAAGCTTCACATACCGGAATATCTGAAAACTGCCGGCGCCCATGGATCTCAGAAGATTCATGGTATCCCGGTCCGCGCTGCGAAGGCCGGTCAGCACTCCCACTGTGACAGGAAAGAAGGTAGTGATGACGATCAGGATGATCTTGGGCATCATCTCATATCCGAACCACAGCACCAGAAGAGGCGCCACAGCCACGGCGGGGACTGTCTGGGTCAGCACCACCAGCGGGTAAAAAGCCTTATAAAGCCGGTCGAATCTGTCCATCAGCACCGCCATCACAAAACCGAAGGCCACGCCGCAGAAAAGTCCGGCAAACGCTTCCGTAAGCGTCACCCTGAGATGCGACATCAGAAGGGGAAAATCCCCGGCAAAAGCGCGCGCCACCTGCACCGGCGACGGCAGCATGAAGCCCGGCACGATCCCCATGACGCACACGATCTGCCACAGGATAAGCAGCGCCGCGAGGGCAGCCAGGGTATTAATCGCCGACGTGATATTTTGCAGTCTTTTTCTCAATGGAAAGCACCTCTCCCTCCGGGCGGTAGGAAACCTTGATATAAGAAGCGACGGAAGCCGCACCCGCGCGGGCGGCGATCAGATGGCACTCTTTGATGAGATCCATCAGCTGGTCAAAATCCCCCTCTACCGTGGTTTCAAAAGGTCCTACGAAATAATTAAGGCCGGTATTCTGAATGCAGGCGATCACCTCGTCCACGATCCGGAGCATATCCTCCTCGTTTTTCGCTTCAGGACGCACCTGGATAGCTATACTTGCGTTCATCTTACATTTCCTCCTTCTTAAACCTGATAAATATAATTTTGCCAAGACCTGGGGCCGGCGTCACACAGGACGGATTTTTCATAAAAAAATCCCACAGGGAACCTGCGGGAGTCAATCTTCGGCCAGACGTGACGATCCTTTATATTCCCTACGCTGGCATTATCCAGGTCAGGTCAACGGGTCCGATACGAACACGGTATCCATCTCAGCCGGGCTTGCCCCAGCACCCCTTT
>DWXL01000143.1 GCA_019119235.1 Candidatus Blautia excrementigallinarum
ACAAGAATCAGCGAGGAGAGCCATCTGAAACCCAAGCCAATGATCGAGATCGGGGAAAAGCCGATCCTGTGGCATATCATGAAAATGTATTCCGCCTACGGATTTCATGAGTTTGTGATCTGCTGCGGCTATAAGCAGCATGTGATCAAGGAGTGGTTCGCGGATTATTACCTCCATAACAGTAATATTACTTTTGATTTTACGCAGGAAAACAAGATGATCGTGCACAACAATGTGCTGGAGCCATGGAAAGTAACGATCGTGGACACCGGGCTGAACACTATGACTGGAGGGCGCATTAAGAGAGTGAAGGACTATCTGGACGGCGATACCTTCATGCTTACCTACGGAGACGGAGTGGCCGATATCAATATCAGAGAACTTCTGGAGTATCACAGATCTCACGGTAAGATGGCTACGATCACTGCCGCACAGCCGGGAGGAAGGTTCGGTATTCTGGATATCACAGAGGACGGTACGATCACGAACTTCAAGGAGAAGAAGAAAGAAGACGGCGGCTGGATCAACGCCGGATTCATGGTGCTTGAACCTGAGATCATGGATCTTATTGAGGGCGACTCCACAGTGTTTGAGAAGGAACCGCTGGTGGAAGCCGCGCGCAGGGGACAGCTGAACGCCTACCGCCATAAAGGTTTCTGGCAGTGCATGGATACGCTGCGGGAGAAGAACCTGCTGGAAAGCCTGTGGCAGTCCGGCGAGGCGCCCTGGAAAATATGGGAGTGAAAATTTAATATACAGGAACGGGACTTAAACACAGGAGGCACAGATATGTCTGATAATAATACAAGAATTTTATTTACAGATCTTGACGGCACTCTTCTGAATGATAAGAAAGAAATCACCCCCGGCAATCAGGCTGCTGTGAACGAGGCTCTGGCTGCCGGACATAAGGTTGTGATAAGCACCGGACGTCCGCTGGACAGTGGCATGATCATTGCACAGCGGGCCGGTCTTGTGCGGGAAGGCTGTTATGTCATTGCCTTTAACGGAGGCCAGATTTATGATATTTATCATAAAAAGACAATCTTCGGGAAACAGCTGCCTATGAATCTGGCAAAAGCTGTTTTTCAGGAAGCGGTAAACAGGGGACTTCATATTCAGTCCTATTCCGATACGGAGGTCCTGGTTCTGGAAGATTCCATGGAGATAAAAAGATATGTAAAAGGTACGGAAATGGGATATCGTGTAGTGAAAAACCTGGATGAAGCTGTTCCTGTAGATCCGTACAAACTTCTGGCCATCAGTTTTGACGACCGTCCGAAAATCGAGAAATTCCAGCGTGAAGTGGTGGAACCGCTGGCGGGAACAGCCAGGAGTTTTTTCTCCAACGACGCGTATCTGGAAATCGTACCGGAAGGGATCTCCAAAGGGTTCGCCGTGAAGTGGATGTGCGAATATCTGGGTATCCCGATAGAGAATTCCGTGGCGGCGGGAGACGCGGAGAATGATGTGGAGATGCTGGAAGCGGCCCATGTGGGCGCTGTGATGTGCAATGCTTTTCCCGGCGTGGCGGAACACGGCGACTATGTGACGGAGCATGACAATAATCATGACGGTCTCGGGGAGATCATCCGGAAATTTATACTTAAGTAGAAGAGACATAAAATCTGGAGGGTGGTTGGCATGGAGAGATTTAAGAGAATATTCGTAATCGTGATAGATTCCCTTGGAGTAGGAGCTATGGAGGATTCTCCGGAGTTCGGAGATGTGGGCGTGAATACGCTGGGACATATCTCCCAGGCGGTGGACAGGCTTTGGATTCCCCACCTTCAGAAGCTGGGAATGGCGAATCTGACGCCTCTGAAGCAGGTAGAACCGGTGGAAAAGGCGATGGGATATTACGGGAAGATGCGGGAGAAAAGCAAGGGAAAAGATACCATGACAGGTCACTGGGAGCTGATGGGACTGGAGGTTAAGAAACCCTTTAAGACTT
The DNA here is from genome assembly GCA_019119235.1 of Candidatus Blautia excrementigallinarum. Lineage (GTDB taxonomy): Bacteria > Bacillota > Clostridia > Lachnospirales > Lachnospiraceae > Blautia_A > Blautia_A excrementigallinarum. Next base: position 1,955 of record DWXL01000143.1, read on the forward strand.
TTACCGAAACCGGTTTTCCGCCGGAACTGATCGCGGAACTGGAAAAACGCACCGGCCACAAGACCATCGGAAATAAAAGCGCAAGCGGGACGGAGATCCTGGATGAACTGGGGGAAGAGGAGATCGCAACCGGTCATATGATCGTTTATACTTCGGCGGATTCTGTCCTTCAGATCTGCGGTAATGAAGAGACCTTCGGGCTGGACGAACTTTACCGCTGCTGTGAGATCGCCCGGGAGCTTACCATGAAAGATGAATGGAGAGTAGGCCGTGTGATCGCGCGCCCTTACGTAGGGAAAAAGAAGGGAGAGTTCAGACGTACAAGCAACCGTCATGACTACGCCCTGAAACCTTTCGGCCCTACGGTCCTTAATGTTCTGAAGGAAGCAGGACTGGATGTGATCTCAGTGGGAAAGATCAGAGATATCTTCGATGGAGAAGGAATCACAGAAGCATATAAATCCAGAAGTTCTGTGCATGGAATGGAACAGACCATAGAACTGGCGGGCAGGGACTTCCGCGGACTGTGCTTTGTAAATCTGGTGGATTTTGACGCTCTGTGGGGACACCGGAGAAACCCGGGAGGATATGCGGCGGAGATTGAGAAATTCGATGTGAACCTGGGAAAACTGCTTCCCCTTCTGAAGGAAGACGATCTTCTGATCATCACGGCGGACCATGGGAACGACCCTACTTACACAGGAACCGACCATACAAGAGAAAAGGTTCCGTTCCTGGCATATTCGCCGTCCATGAAAGAAAACGGCGGACTGCCGGAGACAGATACCTTCGGGGCTGTCGGCGCCACAATTGCAGATAATTTCTGTCTGGAAACGCCGGAAGGAGCCGTTGGGAAATCCGTTCTGGGACTGCTGAAGTAGGTCAGAGATAAAAAACACTTTTTAAGGACATTTAGCCGTGGATTGTGCCCAGAAAAAGTTGTTCTTTCTGAGGTTTGGTATGATATAGTCAGTAGCTTTATCAATTTTATCCGGAAAGCGGAAAACTAACAGGAAAGGACGACGGATTATGAAAAGAAAAGACTTTATGAAACTGGGAGTTATGTTTGTCTGCTTTAGTCTGGCAGCAGGCGTCCCGGTCTTTGCAGCAGAGCAGCAGCCGGCAACAAAATGGCAGTATACGCAGAAGCAGGAGCAGGACGGTATCCTGTGTGTGTTTGACGAATTAAAGCTGAAGCTGCCGGAAACCTGGAACGGAAAATTTGTCACGGGAGTTGAGAGCGGCGCGATTACTTTTTACCACAAGGATTCTCTGAACGCAGGAAAAAAGGT
>DWXL01000016.1 GCA_019119235.1 Candidatus Blautia excrementigallinarum
TCATGATACGTATCTGGCTTTGGACACTCCGTTTATATTTTGTAATGCGGAAAGAATCTCATCTCTGTCTCTGTGCGAATTGTTCCGTACGGAGATTATGGCTTCTTTACATTCATGTTTTTTATCCAGAAGCTGTACTTCTCCTGTTTTCATTCCCATTTTTTTCACCTCATCATAGAGATCCGCAAAACAGGACGGATCTTCTACACGGACATAAACGCTGAACCAACCATCATAAAAGGTGATTCTGTCTTCCAGTTTCTTAAAATATCCTATAATAATATAAACTGCCACAGTCGCTATAACTCCGCACTCAAAAAACCCGATCCCCATGACAAGCCCGATGCAGGCAGAAGTCCACAGTCCCGCCGCAGTTGTCAGACCCCGAATTCTTAATTTCCCGGACACCATGATACTTCCCGCCCCCAGAAAACCAATCCCGCTCACCACCTGAGCGCCCAGGCGCGCCGGATCCCCTGTACCATATTTATAAAAGACATAGTCTCCTGTGATCATCACGATACAGGCTCCCAGACTTACAAGCATATAAGTACGCATACCTGCCGGCTGGTTGGCTTTTCCTCTTTCCAGACCGATCGCTCCACTGCATACCATTGACATGAGAATCCGCAAAGCCATGGATACAATACTCAATTCATTGATAGATTCTCCCAGAAGCTCAATACTCATGCTAACCTTCCTCTCCGAAAATAATATGACACACGGGCGCAAATGTGAAAACCGGCTGCCACTTTAAGCACAGCCGGTTCCAGAACCAATCATTTTCTTCTGTCTTTAAGATAATGAACCAGATGATACGTCCAGTCTGTCTGTATGATGTCAAATCCTTTATCCACCAGCCAGCCCCAGCCTTTTTCCGGATCATCTGTAAGGGAAATATCATCACTGTGTCCTGCCGTCAGCGGAACACGACTGGAATATACAAGAGAATTCACCCAGAGAAGTCTGTTTTTCTTATGCATCATTTCCAGGTACGAATCCTGTACAATAGAAGCGTCTTCCCTGTCAAACACCAGCTCCGCTCCCACATAATTAATATTCATATTCTCAATTTTCTCAGAAGCGGTATCTTCTTCCATAAAGAAAATCGGCATATATGCCACATCCGGCGCAAAGGTTTCCACCAGCTTCAGAGATTTGTCTGAGGTATCGCTTTTCAGGAGGATCTGATCTACCATATTATGTCGTCTGACCGCCCGCATCACATCCTCGGTAATATGAATGCAACGGTCGAGGTTCATAATACATTTACCTTTATAATGCTCCAGTATCTCATCAAAGGAGTTTACTCCCAGAAATGTTTCCTCCAGGTCGCAGTTGCACAGTCTCAGATTCCTGATCTCTTCTGACGTTTTGCTTTCAATCCTTATATGCCTGTCCAGATAACACGGTTCTGTTCCCGTATGAAAAACAAAGATCTCTCCATCCAGACTTTTAAACAGATCCATTTCCAGGATATCGGCCCCTTCTTTCAAAGCAAGGTCAAAAGCGGCAATAGTATTTGGCGGAATATTGCCGCCGGATGTTCCTCTGTGGGCAGCCACGAGAACACCTTTCTCTTTTCTTAACTGAGTTAAAGATTTCATGCTGTTTTCCCTCTCTTCTTAAATAATTTTTTGACAGTCTCCAACCCTCCGTAACGTCCAAGCCACAGTGCGATCGTAGAAATAATCATCAAAATCACTGTATATACGAAAGCCATAGCCTGGGCTTCTGTAGTAGCCGTTTCATCGGTAGCCATTTTTATGACAATACCCAGAGGCTGAAACAGCGGATGATATAAGAATACTGACAGATCGTATTCCGACAGAAGGCTATTAAAATTCAGCACAATAACAGAGATTACAACCGGCATGATTACCGGAAGAATCACTTTTCTCATGGTATAGAAAGGTTTCGCTCCCATAACCTGCGCTGCCTCTTCCATATTTCCGTCAAGACTTATAAATGCCGCTCTTGTCATCCGGTATGAAAAAGGTATCTTTATTACGATATAGGCCACCAAAAGAATGACTGGAGTGGCTACCAGAATCTTATTTGCAAGATTCAGGCGGGCTTCATCATAAGTCATCATCAGACCCAGTGCGATCATTGTAGACGGAAGAAGCCAGGGTATCAGTATGAACGGCTCATACAGTTTGTCCCATTTATGTTTCAGCTTTGTCACGATTCTGGCAACCGCAATACAGATCACCGCTACCACAAGTGCCGCCAGAAGAGAATACGCAATACTGACCAGATAAGGTTTGTAAGCTGACGAAGACTGGAAAAGTTTTGCGTAATTTTCCAGAGTAAAGGAATCCTTTCGGAGCTGTCCGGTCTTGATCGTCATTCCGTCTGTAAAGGAGAATACCAGAACATTGATGATCGGCAGCATATAAATGATAAACATCACATAAGCAACAATGTGAGCAATCACATTCAATACCGGATTCTGAATTTTCTGTTTCACCATTTTAGCCTTTGTTTTGGAAACTGAAATATAATTTCCTTTTTTCTCAATTTTCTGCATGATGAACAGAAGGATTGCCGTCGCCAGTCCCAGGATAATTGCCAGCAGAGCGGCTATGTCTCTGGAAGTCGTCATATTGCTGAATGTTCGGATCATAGGATTGATGGTCTGAAAATCAGGACCTCCGACAATGAGCGGTCCGGACATGGTACTTAACGCTGCAATAAATGTCAGAATCGTAATCGCAAAGATCGTAGGCATCATGGTAGGCAGAACAATCTTAAAGAGAATCGCACTCTGAGACGCCCCCATATTTTTCGCAGCTTCAATCGTGTGATAGTCCAAACCTCTGATCGCGTTTGTCAGAAACATCATGTGATTGGATGTACCCGAGAAAGTCATGATAAACAGTACCGCTCCAAATCCTATAAACCACTGGGGATTCATATCCGGGAAGAACTGCATCAGTACTTTTGTCACAATTCCGGTTTCACCGTATACGAATTTGTAGCCGGTCACAAGCACCACGCCGCTGTAGATCAGTGTAGTCATAAATCCCATACTGAGTATCTTCGAGCCTTTAATATCAAAGTATTCTGTAAACAGCACGATCAGGATACCGGAAATATTTACAGTAATTATAGAAGCCACTGCCAGAATGAAACTGTTTTTCAAACTGCTTATAGCTCTTGCAGATCTTGTAATTTTTTCAACAGCTTCCAGAGAAAACTGACCGTCTTTGACAAACACCCGGAGAATCAGATTGATATTCGGAAATACCAGGAAAGAAAAAATGAACCATATCAGAACGATCTTCAGGATCAGCCCCGGTATATTTATCGTCCCGTCCTGTATTTTTGCTTTCAATTTCCCCATAATTCTTTCCTCCTTCAGAACTGCATGATATCACGAGGATCGATATACAAATCGACAGGATCGCCTTCTTTATAATATTTATATCCGTCATTTTTTTCCAGATATTTGATAGTCTGCCCCATGCAGGAAAGCGTATATTTTGTCAGAATCCCATTGAATTCCAGTTCTGTTACGATCCCCATGATCTTGGCGTGATCCGGTTTGTATTCATCCACACATTTTTCTATTCTTACAAACCCTGTTTTGGATGTATCCAGCTTCGTTCCCATCTGTTCATTAACGGAAGTCAGGATTTTTTCTCCAAATCGGTTGATATCGCCTATAAAATCGCAGACGAACTCACTTTGGGAGGAATTATAAATCTCATATGGCGTTCCGACCTGTTCGATACAGCCGTTATTAAATACTGCTATTCTGTCGGAAAGCGTCAGCGCCTCCTCCTGATCATGAGTGACATAAAGAGTAGTGATTCCCAGCTCCTTCTGAAGACGTTTCAGCTCAAGGCGCATATCAATACGAAGCTTCGCGTCCAGATTGGATAACGGCTCGTCCAGACAGAGAATTTTAGGCTCCAGAACTATCGCCCGGGCCAGCGCAACTCTCTGCTGCTGTCCGCCGGAAAGTTCGGATACATTTTTCTGAAGCTGTTCTTCCGTAATTTTTATCTTATCCGCTACCTCATGTACTTTTCTGTCGATTTCCGCCTTCGGCATTTTCTTTACCTTCATACCAAAAGCAATATTTTCATATACTGTCATGGTAGGAAACAGGGCGTAACTCTGAAACACCATTCCAATGTTTCTGCTTTCCACCGGAAGATTGGTAACGTCTTTTCCGGAAACATACACCTTACCTTTTGACGGCGTAATAAATCCCACCAAAGCTCTTAAAGAAGTGGTTTTTCCACATCCGCTCGGGCCAAGGAAGGTGAAAAACTCACCTTCCTCAATGTCCAGATTCAGATTTTCCATTGCCACAAAATCGCCATATTTAATTTCAACATTTTCAAATTTAACCATGGTCCGCTCCTGTCTGAATCATATTTTTTTGAAGTTACTGAATAAATTCAAGTTCTGCCTTTTCCACCCAGGCGTCAATGTTCTCCGCTATAAAAGCCCAGTCAAGGTCCTGCGGTTTGAGCATGGCCATTAATTCTTTCAGATCCTCAGATACATTTTCCATTGCGTCCGCCTGACAGGGAATCGTTCCAAACTCATTAGACCACTCAAGCTGAATGTCGGAACTGCCCAGCCAGTTCAGGAAATCCACACAGAGATCATATTTCTCTGTTCCTTTCGCGATTGCGACAGACTCAACTACATATGGTTCTCCGACTTCCGGAGTCATGATCTGGAATTTATAATCTCGTGTATTCTGTTCTGTGATCACGCCGGATGCCCAATGCTCATCCATTGGATATGTACCGTCTATCACATCGCCGATGGAATCCTCTCCTTCCACAATATTATGGGCGTTTCCGAGAAATGCCGCCGCAATTTCCCAGCCTTCGTCAGATATTCCCAGCTCCCCGTCCGGATCCGCATATCTGCTGATGATACTTGCATATACAGTCTGCGCAGTTCCGCCGTTCAGTGCATGAAGCTGATACAGGCCTTTATATTTCTCGTCAACCAGATCAGTCCAGTCAGAAGGCATATCTTCATAATCCGCATTTCCGATCAGAAGAAGAGGCGTAGTGGTAACCGGATAATAAAATCCGTCTTTATCGATCAGACTCTCATCCACTCCGTCTGTCCAGTCCGGCTCCCACTCCTCCAGCAGTTCATTGGCCTTCAGTTTTTCATACTCGATATTGTTCAGTCCGAACACAACATCACAGAGAGGATTGTTTTTTTCTGCGATCATACGCTGTGTGATTTCAGAAGCGCCGCCGTGAACAACCTGAACGTTATATCCTTCTTCAGCCGCACGTTCGATCAGCCACTGATCTCTTCCTTCTCCTCCGTTGTTGGTATAGACCACGATGGATTCACTCTTGTCCACCTCATCTGCCTGCACAACAACACCGCCCATTGCCATTACCATTGCACCAGTAAGTACCGTAGCTAACACTTTTTTCATAGTTTTTTCCTCCTAATTTTGTATCGTGTCATTTTCTCTTTGCTACGGCTTCATACTACTATTTATTTTGAAACGTGTCAATATATTTTTTGACATATTTTACAAATTTTACCTCTTTTAACTTATTTTTTCATGTTATTTTACCTCTTTTTTACATTCTTCTATTTTATAACGTTATAATTTTACAATAAAATCCAGCTTTTTACTCTATCCTTCTATATTTATATTTTCATCAAAAAAATATATGCAAAAACAGGAAAAATGTTATATAATTTATTAAAACGTTATAAAAAGCACAAACAGGGGGATTTATGGCAACTATTCTCGATGTAGCAAAATTAGCAGGAGTATCTCAGGGCACTGTATCCAATGTATTAAATGGAAAAGGAAATGTGAGCAGTGAAAAAATTCGGATTGTCGAAGAAGCCGCCCGAAAACTGGGATATACAATTAATGAACAGGCAAGAATACTGCGAAAAGGCTCTGGAAAAATTATCGGTGTTATTCTTCCCACCGTTGAGTCAAAGCAATACAGAGAATTCTATAACAGTCTGAAATATTATGCCGAAAGAAACGGTTATTCTACCGAACTTTATATCTCAAACAACAACCCTCAGACTGAGCAGGAGATGATCCAGAAGGCAAAATCTGTCATGGTCTGTGGCATGGCCGTTATCACCTGTCTCAATTATAAAGATAATGTGTATCAGCATTCCGGTCTTAACAATGTGCGTTTTGTAGAAAGACGTCCCGGATTTCAGGCTGATTACTATGGATTTGATTACAAACTCGCCGGAAATCACATTGCCCGCAAAATACTGACAAAAAAATACCGCAACATTGTGCTGGTAACGGAATCCGCAAGATTTTCCAACGAAGCCGAATTTTTAAAAGGATTTCTGGAAGAAACAGACAAAGAGTTTCATGGCAATCTTTTGAAAGTTTCAACAGATATAGATCAGGTTTCTCACAGTATTCTAAATCTCTTTGCGGGCGATGAAGAAATCGACGTGATCGTAACTACCAACATAGGTTTTGCTGAAAAAATAAGACCACTCATGCAATCCTTTTTTTCAGAAAAACAGGTGGATATTCACACCCTTTCACCTGTAGTTTCCCTGCCCGAAAAAGATTTTAAAAAATATGAACTGAATTACAGTCTTCTGGGCCGAGAAGTAGCCTCGGATATCATACATTCAGAATCAGAAAGCTCTTCTCTGGATCATATTTTTGAAAATGACGGAGAACGCAACTGGAAAAATATAGATATCCAAAACGATCAGGCTGATTGTCTTAACATTCTTGCCCTGGACAGTCCGGAATCCATTATAATGCAGGGCATGGCTCAGTTTTACACTGAAAAGACAGGAACAAAAGTCAAAATATCTGTTTTCTCTTATGATGAAATTTACGAACAGTTCGCTGATCCTGCTATGTCAAGTTTGTATGATATTTTCCGTATCGATGTCACCTGGCTCTCATGGTTCGCCGAACGCCTTCTGCTTCCTCTGGAAGAAATAGACCCTGCTATAAAAGAAGTTTTCTCAGAGTATCTGCCGACACTGGAGGACAAGTACAGTTATGTACGGGGCAAAATTTACGCCCTCCCAGTTTCTCCCAGCTCACAGCTTCTTTTTTACAGAAAAGATCTCTTCGAAAGTGTCGTTGTGAAAAGAATCTACCAGGAAAAATACCGTCAGGAATTAAAAGTTCCCGAAACTTTTGAAGAGTTTAACCAGATTGCGGCTTTTTTTACAGAATGCAGCGAGCTTGACTGCGATGTGAGGTATGGAACGAACCTCACTCTGGGAAATACCGGCGTTGCGGCAACAGAATTTCTTGCCCGCTTTTTCAGTCATCACGACAATCTTTATAAGCAGGACGGAAGAATTGTCATCAATAACGATCTTGGGAAAAAAGCGCTGGAAGAACTTGTGGAAGCGCAGCGATATGCCCCAGGCAAACCCTCAAAATGGTGGACAAATACAGCAAAAGAATTTGCAAACGGAAATGTGGCTATGATGATTAATTTCAGCAATTATGCGTCTGAAATCCTGGGGTACAGTTCAAAGATCGTAGGGAATGTCGGGTTCGGTATGATTCCCGGGGGAAATCCAATTTACGGAGGCGGATCTCTGGCAGTTTCCCGATACAGCCGGCATCCCCAGAACGCTCTCGCTTTTATTAAATGGCTTACCCGGGAACCTGTAGCTTCGGCCATGGCAGCACTTGGAAGTGTTTCTCCCTGTATCAAGACCTATAACAAATATGACATCATCAATACATTTCCCTGGCTGGAGTTTTCCAAGGACTGTTTTCCCCTTTCCCGCACAAAGAGACTGCCCGACTCGAACCTCAGCCCCTTTGATGAAAAACGTTTCCTAAATATCATTGGAACTGCGGTAAAAAATGTTATGTCCGGTCTTTTAACTACCAATGAAGCACTGGAAAGGGCCCAGCAGATGCTTGACCAGGATTTTAGAAACTAAAATATTTTCAGAAAAAATGAGTCTCATCGAACACCTGACGGTAATTCGATAAGACTCATTTTTTTCAGTTTCCGGCTCTTATTTTCGGGAGGTTAAATCCTTCTCATACTCTTCCTCTTCTTTCTTATCCCGGGAGCCGCGCATAAGATCGCAAACGCCGCCCAGCACGCCGCGCTGCCTGCCGCCCCTTCCATAAGGCCCGGGGCGTGGAAGGTAAGTTCCAGGGTATGGTCTCCTTCCGGCACCTCGCAGGCCAGAAAGCCGATGTCGCCTCTTAACAGCTCTGCTTCCTCGCCATCGATGGTAAGTTCCCATCCGTCCTCATAAGGGATCATAAACAGGGCGTAGCCTTCATTCTCCGCATGGATGGATCCTGTGATGCGGGAGTCTTTTTCCGGAGCGTCCAGTGTGACGTACGATGCTTCTTCCGGCGTTCCGGCAGCTTTCTCCCCGACGTCCGCGGATTCTCCGTTCTGCGTGTTCCCATTCTCCATCTCTCCGCCGGAGATAAGCGCGTCGAATTCCTCCATGGAATCCACGTCTTCCCCGTCTTCCAGGGCAATAGCGCCTTCCAGGAGCAGGTCTCTTGTCTCTTCCGCGCACAGTTCCCGCAGGCTGTCCTCTGAGATTGCCGTTGTGTAGAAATGGGCGGTATCTGCTTCCAGCGCGTTCTCATGGATATAGAGACTTCCCACTTTGTCCAGAAGCTTCCACTCGCTTTCATCGGGATTTCCGTCTCCGGACAGGATGTAGCGGATTCCCAGGAACGCGGCCAGACGGTTATCCTCCACATGATTCCAGAATGTATAGTGGTTGTAATCTGCAAAGAACAGTTCCGGAACACAGGTCTCCACGAAATCCTTCACATATCCGTTCATCACAGAATTGTAAGTGGAAATCCCCCTGTATCCCTGGGCCGAGGAATCCATCGCCACCGTTCCGGAAATGTAGTCCTTCTCCACCCGGTAAAATTCACTGTCGTATTCTTCCAGATAATCCAGCGCGTCCTGAAGATCCACACGGTACATTTCCCGGAAGAAATCCTGAGGTTTTTCCATCTCCGCGCGGTACCGGATCTCCAGGTCGTCGGACCTTCTGTCTTCCTCATACTTCTCCGTCTCTTCGGCCATGATCTCCGCCGGAGTGTCCGTCTTTTTCATTGTCACTCTCGCCTGATAGTCTGTCGCGCCGTCGGAGATCATATTTACCGCCAGCGCCAGTCCCAGAATTCCCATAACCGCTTTCCGCCGGGTCTTCTCTTTGATAAAAGTAAGGGTGAAAAGACAGATCACCGTGACGATCCCCGCCGCGGCCAGGATCAGGATATTTCTTTTATATTCTTCAAATCCCGCCTGATCCCAACCTTCCAGATACGCCCATCCCATCAGTGCGCTCACCGCGATGAGAAGGATCAGGTTCAGTTTTCCCCCTTTTCGCAGGTAATCCCACATCCAGGCCGTCACAAGCAGGATCACCGGCATCAGTACAAAGGTATACCTCTGGGTGGGTTTCGTGAAATAATTAAATACGGTTCCTCCCACAGGAAAAGCCACCGCCAGAACGATCAGCGCCGCCGCCGCGTACAATACCCGCTTCGCCCGTTTCGGCATTTCCGCCCTTCTCAGGACCACAAGGAACTGCACGTTCAGAAAAACGGCAAGGGCGGAACAGAACAGCAGCGGATCCTCATAATAATTCATCACATAATCCTGAGGACCTTTTGCCAGTCCGTATCCGTTCTGCAGATTGCAGGAAAATATCCGTTTCAGAAGAGACAGGTAGAAATTATCCGAGTATGGGGTAAAGCAGCTTCGGAGCCATTCCAGGACCCCCGCCCCCTCACCGCTCAGCCTGGAGGATACCTTGAGGAGTACGGCTGCCATAGGCAGAAAGACGGCGAGACTCATTCCGAGTCCCAGGATCATTTGCCCGCATCCGGCCAGGAACAGCCTGGCTCTTTCTCCTGTTTTCATATTCTCCGGCATCAGCACGCGGAAGAAAAGATAAAGCCCTGTGGCCGCCAGACACATATAAGTAAAATATACACTGTAGATCCCGCAGAGAAATACCATCACCGGGAAAAATCTTCTGCCTTTTTCCTTTCGGATAAATTTCTCACAGAACAAAAACAGAAGGGGCAGATAAACCACCGCCGTTCCGAACTGGTAATGCTGTCCCCATACCAGAAGAAAGCCGTTCAGTCCATATACGTAGGAAACAGCCAGTTTTGCCTCTCTGCTGAAAGTAAACTGAGACAGAAACCAGTAAAACGCCGCGCCGGCGGCGAGGATCTTCAGCACCTGGATCACATTGACATAGATCAGCATATGAGCCGGTCCAAGCACCACTCCGATCCCGTACAGCAGCATCAGGAAGGGATCAAACAGATTGAAATTAAACATATTTACTCCCAGTCCGTTTGTAAAATCCCACGGCGCGAAATCCCCGTCCCGCAGATGGTTCACGATGCTGGTATAATTCATGATATACTGCTGCCAGGTATCGCTGCCGATGTCGTTAAAGATCATAAGCTGGTTTCCGAACAGATAATCAAAGAATATGATCATGCAGCTTACAAGCAGAAGCCCCAGAAGTATAACATAATTTCCCGCTTCTGTCTTTTTCCGGTCTTTGCCAAAAAACGCCCTTCCCGGCGCCGTAATTTTTTCCATTTTTTCATCTCACTTTTTCTGTTCTGTTTTTCCCGCGAAGAAAATAGAAAATACGGCAAAGAACAAAGGACGCATCACGCGCCTGCGCTCTTTGCCGTCTGCCTGCAAGCAGTTCTTACATAATCTCTTTCAGATACCGTTCCAGGGCGTCCTTCCAGTCCGGAAGTCTGGTAAATCCGTGCTCTGTCAGTTTCTTCTTCTCCATGCGGCTGTTGAAGGGGCGTTTTGCCTTCGCAGGATATTCCGCGGAAGTTACCGGCTTAACATTTACTTCCATACCGGCCTGGCGGAAGATCTCCACGGCAAAATCATACCAGGAAATGTATCCGCCCTCGTTCGTGGCGTGATAGATCCCGTACTCTTCTTTTTCCAGCATATCCACCAGAAGCTTCGCCAGGTCATAGGTATAGGTGGGCGTGCCGATCTGGTCGCTGACGACGGTGAGACTGTCGTGGGTTTTCCCCAGATTCAGCATGGTCTTGATGAAATTCTTTCCGTTTACGCCGAACACCCACGCGATACGGACGATATAATACTTATCCGTATACTTCTGTACCGCGAGCTCTCCCTCGTATTTACTCTGTCCGTACACGTTCAGGGGCTGCACCACAGGATCGTCCGGCTCCCAGGGCCGTGTGCCCTGTCCGTCGAACACATAGTCCGTGCTGAGATAGATCATGGGGACATCCAGTTCCCCGCACATCTTCGCGATGTTTTCCGTTCCGTTCACATTTACCTTCCTGCAGATATCCACCTGATCCTCCGCGGCGTCCACCGCCGTCCACGCGGCGCAGTGCACCACGCTGTCCGGACGGACTTCGCCGATCACTCTGCGCACTGCGGCTTCGTCTGTGATATCCATCTCGTCCACATCTACGCCGACGCCTTCATATCCCCGGAGCGCAAGCTCATTCATCACATCATGCCCCAGCTGTCCTTTTACACCTGTTACCAATACTTTCATAAGAACCTCCTCTAAATACGTTTCAGGGAAAAATCCTGGCTCTTCAGCGTAAGATTGGGATTGTAGTAGGGATCCCCGTCCCGCATGATATCCGGCCAGCGTTTTTCAAAAGTCGCGATCTCCTTGTTGAATCTTGCCACCTTCTCGGGCGTATCCTCCAGTCCTCTTGATTTGGACTCGTAATGATAAAGTTCCGCGTAAGGATTATATACGATCAGGTATCCCGCCGCGCGAAGCTTCATGCAGAAATCAATGTCATTGAAAGCGACCGCAAGTTCTTCCGTCAGTCCGCCCACCTGGTCGAAAGCGGATTTTTTCACCAACATGCAGGCCGCCGTCACCGCGCTGTAATCCTGGGCACAGATGATCCTATGGCAGTATCCCGTGGTGCCTCTGGGCTGCAGCACGAAGCAGTGTCCCGCAATGCCGCCGAAGCCGATCACAACGCCGGCATGCTGGATGGTATCGTCCTCATAGTACATTCTGGCGCCAACCGCGCCCACGTCGCCGCGCATACAGTAGCCCAGAAGTTCCTCCAGGCAGTCCTCGTTTATGATCTCTGTGTCGTTATTCAGGAGAAGCAGGTACTCGCCCCTCGCAAAAGAAGCGCCGTAATTATTGATGGCGGAATAATTGAACTCTCTGTCCCAGTATACCACCCTGGCTTTGGGATGGTTTTCTTCCAGGTCTTTATAGAAACGGAAAGTTTTTTCCTCCGTGCTGTTATTCTCCACAATGATATATTCATAGTTCTGATAGGTGGATTTACTGTCAATGGAATCCATACACCGTTTCAGATCGTCTGTGTGATCCTTATTGGGGATGATGATGGAGATCAGCGGATCATGATCCCGGATAAATTTTGTACGGTACAGCCCCAGGAATTCTCCCTGGAACACCTCCGCGCGGATCCCTGTCCTCTCGTAATGAGCCTCGATGGCTCTTTTCCCCGCCTCAAAAGCATAGGTCTTGCTCTCCGGGTTCTCCGCGGTGGAATCCTCATGGCATCTCCAGTGATAGAGGATCTTCGTAATATGATATATTTCCTCCGGCTTCACCGCCTCCACACAGCGGAAAATAAAATCATAATCCTGGGCCCCGTCAAACTCCGGACGGAACAGCCCCACCTGATCCACCACGTCTCTTCTCACTACAAACAGATGGCAGATATAGTTCACCGTGCAAAGAAGATCCGGGTTGTAATCCGGCTTGAAATGTGGCTGAAAGAATTTATGCCCGTCCATGGACATTTTGTCCTCGTCGGAATAGAGAAGCCTGATCTCCCTGTTCTCATTCAGGGCCTTTACGCACTGATACAGCGCGTGAGGCGTCAGCACGTCGTCATGATCGGCAAAGGCGATAAAATCTCCCGTGGCCGCCTCCATACCCGCGTTGGTGTTTTCCGCGATCCTGAGAGCCCGGCCGTTGCGCACCACGCGGATCCTCTTATCCGATCTCTCCAGCTCGTCCAGCAGTCTGGAAAGAGGAGACGATTCGCCGCTTCCGTCGGACAAGCACAGTTCCCAGTTGGGATAAGTCTGTTCACGGACAGAGCCCACCAGCTGGCGGAGATATTTCTCCGGAGTTTTATAGAGCGGCACCACAATGGATATCTTCGGCTGATATTCAAATTTCTCATGGCGCTGTTTCTCCAGTTCCCTGGGGCCCGGCAGATGGCGCAGGATCCA
>DWXL01000144.1 GCA_019119235.1 Candidatus Blautia excrementigallinarum
GTCAATGAACTTGCCCATAAGATGGGAATGGATCCGGTGAAAATAAGAGAACTGAATATGCCTGTTCAGGGAGGGCCTCTGCCGGCGTATGACGGGGTGTGCAAAACCGCGGCAAGCTGTACCATGGATCAGTGTATGGAGCGGGCAAAGGAAATGATGAACTGGGATGAGAAGTATCCATGCCGCGATATGGGAAACGGTAAAGTGCGGGGCGTTGGCGTCGCCATGGCCATGCAGGGATCTTCCATCGCGGGAATAGACGTGGGCGGAGCCAGTGTGAAGCTGAACGAGGACGGTTCCTATACTCTCGGCCTTGGCTGTGCGGACATGGGTACAGGCTGTGATACGATCCTGGCCCAGATGGCTGCGGACTGCCTGGAGACCCCGCTGGATAATATTGTGGTCTTCGGCGTGGATACGGATATTTCTCCCTATGATTCCGGCTCCTATGCCTCCGCCACTACTTATGCAACAGGTACGGCGGTTGTGAACGCCTGCCGGGAACTGCGCGAAAAAATCTGTTCCCTTGGAGCGCTGATGCTGGAGTCGGATCCTGCGAACGTGGACTTTGACGGAGAATATGTATATGCCGGAGAGAATAAGGTTTCGCTCAGGGATATCGCGGTCAGGGGAACCTGCGGCAATACGCAGGAACTTCAGGTAACGCAGACATATTCGTCTCCCATCTCCCCGCCGCCCTTTATGGTAGGTATGGCTGAAGTGGAGATAGATAAAGAAACAGGCAGCGCGAAAGTGATGGATTATGTGGCGGTTGTAGACTGCGGCACGCCCATCAATCCCAATCTCGTGCGTGTGCAGGCAGAGGGCGGTATTGCCCAGGGAATCGGAATGGCACTGTATGAAGATATCCAGTACAGCAAAAAAGGCGTGATCCGTAATAATTCTTTTATGCAGTACAAAATCCCTACCCGTCTCGATATCGGCGATATCCGCGTGGAAATAAAAGGAAGCTATGAGCCTTCAGGGCCGTTCGGCGCCAAATCGGTAGGCGAGCTGGTGATCGATACGCCCTGTCCGGCGATCACGGAGGCAATCTATAACGCCACAGGCGTGAGGGTAAGAGAACTTCCTGCGACGGCGGAAAAGATTGCCATGGGAATGTTGAAAAACAGGCTGGAGAAATAATATGGGAATGATCATAAAAGGGGGACTGGCAATATTCTGGCTGGTAGTAATACCGGCCTTTGCCGGTGTCCCGTTTTTAAAGAAAAAACAGACAAGGAGCATAGGGGAAACATTTCTTGCGGGATATCTGGCGCTTTTTTCCATTATGGAACTTCTTACGCTTCCAATGATATGGCTGAAAGCTCCGCTTCATGTGCTGACGATCAGTTTTGGTCTGGCAGGAGCAGCCCTTGCCGTATGGGGCGCTTTCTGCCTGGTGAAACAAAATAAAATCCCTGCGTTGGCAAAGAAAAAAATTCATTTTAATTTTTATCTCTGTCTGGCGGTTCTTCTGATTGCCCTTCAGGTAGTAATGTGCACAGTACTGGCGCACATGGATGCTGACGACTGTTTTTATGTGGGCGCCGCAACCACAGACGTATATACAGATACGATCTTCGAGATAAATCCATATACTGGACGTGAGTATATCGGGCTTCCCGGAAGATATATTTTTTCTCCGTTCCCTGTATTCCTGGCAGTGGTCAGCCAGCTTGCGAACGGGTTGCATCCGGCGATCATGGCGCATGTGTTTTTTCCTCTTGTATTTCTCCCGGGAGCATATCTGGTACAGTACATGCTTGGGAAAAAATGGTTCGGGGAGGACAGCCACGCAAGGTGGATCTATCTTTTTCTGGCTGCGCTTCTCGCGGGCTTTTCTGGTTACTCGGTTTACAATGCGGGGAATTTTCAGATGGTCCGTATCTGGCAGGGAAAAGCGCTTCTTGCGGCGGCTATGCTGCCCCTTCTTTTCTATCTGTGCATCTCGGTCCTTCTTGAAAAGAAACCGGAATATCCCTGGTATTTTCTGCTGTTAGCCAATATCAGCTGCTGCCTTTTGTCTTCTATGGGGATTATTCTGGCACCGCTGATGACAGGATGTTTTATGCTGGTAAGTCTGATACGGACAGGCAGATGGAAACGGGTGATTATGGGAGGACTGAGCTGCCTTCCGTCGGTGCTTTTGGGAATTGCGTATATCTGTTTTTGACGGAGGATGGAAATGAAAGAATTTATGGACCAGATCGTTGCTTTCTGGAATAACTACTGGGGCGGGGGCCTGGTCGCCTGGCTTCTGTTGGCGGCGGTGTTCTGGCTTTTGCTTTTCCGGCGGAAAAAAGAAACTGTAAAGTACCTGCTGCTTTATCTGGCAGGGTCTCTTTTTATCTTTTTCTGTCCTTTTACGGCAGAAATCATTCAGGCCTGTATCGGAGAAAGCGTATACTGGCGTGTTCTCTGGCTGGTTCCGTCTTCGCCGGTGATCGCCTACGCCATGACAGAATTTCTGCGGGAAAGAAAAAAGTTATGGAAACCGCTTTCTCTGGCGGGGTGTATTGCCCTGATCGTATTATGCGGAAAGGGAATCTATCAGGCCGGGAATTATCATCCTGTTCATAACTATCAGAAGGTTCCGGACGAAGTGGCGGGAATCTGCGATATGGTAAA
>DWXL01000145.1 GCA_019119235.1 Candidatus Blautia excrementigallinarum
AAATATGCTAGTATTTTCTTTAAGGCAGGCGTTGCCTGCGAAATAAGCGAAAACTCACGGAACAAGAGAGTACATGTGCGCGGCGGTATTACAGAGAATTCCCCGAAGGAGAGATCCGGGGCTGAGAGGGAAGTGCGGCGGCAGATGGAAGATGGCTTGGGAGAGGCGCTGCTGAAGGAGAGTAGGCAGCGACAGGACCGCCTGTTACAGCGGAAGGGTATCAGCAGGGAAAATACGGACGCCATAGCGTCCGGCGGAAAACTCGTACCCGTTGAGGCTTCCGGCCGCGAGGCGGAAGCGAAAAGAAGTGGTAACACGGGCAGGACTCGTCTTCTCATTGGAATTTGAGAGGACGTTTTTTATTTCTATAAAATGCAGGAGGAAATCAATATGGAAAAGCAGAAGTATTATATTACTACGGCCATTGCCTATACATCCGGCAAGCCGCATATCGGAAATACCTACGAGGTTGTCCTGGCGGACGCGATCGCCCGTTACAAGAGACTGGAGGGATACGATGTGTTTTTCCAGACAGGAACGGACGAGCATGGTCAGAAGATCGAGCTGAAGGCGGAGGAAGCGGGAGTAACACCCAAGGAATTTGTGGATAAGGTATCCGGTGAGATCAAAAATATCTGGGATCTTATGAATACTTCTTATGATAAGTTCATCCGCACCACAGATGAGGACCATGAGAAACAGGTGAAGAAGATCTTCAAAAAAATGTACGCCAAGGGGGATATCTACAAGGGGCATTACGAGGGAATGTACTGTACTCCCTGTGAGTCCTTCTTTACAGAATCCCAGCTTGTGGACGGTAAGTGTCCGGATTGCGGACGCCCCTGCGTTCCCGCAAAGGAGGAGGCGTATTTCTTTAAGATGAGCAAATATGCGGACCGCCTGATCCAGTATATCAAGGATCATCCGGAATTCATCCAGCCGGAATCCCGCAAGAACGAGATGATGAACAATTTCCTGCTTCCGGGACTTCAGGATCTCTGTGTGTCCAGAACTTCCTTTAAATGGGGAATTCCCGTGGATTTCGATCCGAAACATGTGGTTTATGTGTGGCTGGACGCGCTCACCAACTATATCACCGGAATCGGTTACGACTGCGACGGAGACAGCACGGAGCAGTTTAAGAAACTCTGGCCTGCGGATCTTCATCTGATCGGAAAGGACATCATCCGTTTCCATACCATTTACTGGCCGATTTTCCTGATGTCGCTGGATCTTCCGCTGCCGAAGCAGGTATTCGGACATCCCTGGCTGCTTCAGGGAGACGGTAAGATGAGCAAATCCAAAGGAAATGTTCTCTATGCGGACGAGCTGGTGGACTTCTTCGGCGTGGATGCGGTGAGGTATTTTGTCCTTCATGAAATGCCCTTTGAAAACGACGGCGTGATCACCTGGGAGCTTATGGTGGAAAGACTGAATTCCGAACTGGCAAATACTCTGGGTAATCTTGTGAATCGTACCATTTCCATGTCAAATAAATATTTCGGCGGAGTAGTGGAGAACCGTAAAGCGGCGGAACCGGTGGACGACGACCTGAAAGCTTTCGCTCTGGAAGTTCCAGGCCGGGTTACCGCGAAAATGGACAAACTGCGCGTGGCGGACGCCATTACAGAGGTATTCTCCCTGTTTAAGCGTCTGAATAAATATATCGACGAGACGATGCCCTGGGCTCTCGCAAAAGACGAGACGAAACAGGACCGTCTGGCGACAGTGCTCTATAATCTGGTGGAAGGCATCTCCATGGGAGCTTCTCTTCTGGAGGCGTTTATGCCGGAGACGACAGAACGTATCCTGAAGCAGCTTAACGCGGAAAAACGCGGTTTTGACACCCTGAATGTATTCGGTCTTTATCCTTCCGGAAACAAAGTCACAGACAAGCCGGAGATTCTCTTTGCCCGCCTTGATGTGAAAGAGGTAATGGAAAAAGTAGAAAAGCTTCATCCCCATGTGGAGGAGCCTGCCGCGGAGGAAAAGGCGGGGATCGATCTGGAGCCCAAGGCGGAGATCACTTTTGAAGATTTTGAAAAAATGCAGTTCCAGGTGGGAGAGATCATATCCTGCGAGGCGGTGAAGAAATCCAAGAAGCTTCTCTGTTCCCAGGTGAAGATCGGAAGCCAGGTGCGCCAGATCGTATCCGGGATCAAGGCTCACTATACTCCCGAGGAGATGGTGGGAAAGAAAGTAATGGTGCTGACCAACCTGAAACCTGCGAAGCTGGCCGGAGTGCTCAGCGAGGGCATGATCCTCTGCGCGGAGGATGAGGAGGGCAATCTTTCCCTTGTAACGCCGGAAAAGGAAATGCCTGCCGGAGCGGAGATCTGCTGAGAAAAATTGCACAGGAGAAATCATATGGGAGAGGGATTTACACATTTTGATGAAAAGGGAAACGCGGTGATGGTGGATGTGTCCGCGAAGACGCCCACTTTCCGGGCGGCGACGGCCACGGGATACATTTCCGTGGGGCCGGAGATCATGGAAGCGGTCGTTTCCGGAAACGTGAAAAAAGGCGATGTTTTAGGCGTAGCCAGAGTGGCGGGGATCATGGGAGTGAAAAAGACTTCTTCCCTGATACCTCTCTGCCATCCTCTTCCTATTCAGAAATGCTCTGTGGATTTTGAACTGGATCAGGAAAAAAGCAGAATCCATGTGTACTGTACTGTAAAAACAGAAGGAAAGACCGGCGTGGAAATGGAGGCTCTTACAGGAGTCCAGACAGCTCTTCTCACCATTTATGACATGTGTAAAGCCATTGACAAGCATATGGTGATGTCGGATATCCATCTGGTAGAAAAGACAGGAGGAAAAAGCGGAGATTTCCGCTTTGAGTGATCATGATAGACCGCATGGGAAGAAAAATTGATTATCTGAGAATCTCTGTGACAGACCGCTGTAATCTCCGCTGTATCTATTGTATGCCGGAGGATGGAGTGAAGCTGGTGGATCGTTCCATGCTTCTCAGAGAGGAAGAGATCCTGCGGATCGTAAGAGTAATGGCTGAGCTTGGTATTTCCAAGATTAAGCTTACAGGAGGGGAGCCTCTTCTGTACTGCCGCCTGCCGGAGCTTGCGGGCGAGATAAAAAAGATCCCGGGGATCCGGAAGGTGACGGTTACGACAAACGGAACCCTTCTGAAAGAACAGATGGAGCGTCTGGCCGCTGCAGGAGTGGACGGGATCAACGTCAGTCTGGACACTCTTGACCGGGAGTGTTTCCGGAGGATCACAAGGAGGGATCTCCTGGAAAAAGCAGTGGAAGGTATCCGGAGCGCGCTGCGGTATCCGGAGATTTCCCTGAAAATAAACTGTGTTCCCCTTGGGGAACAGGATCAGGATGTATGCGCGGTGGCGGAAATCGCCCGGAAATACCCGGTGCATGTACGCTTTATCGAGATGATGCCCATCGGCTGCGGAGAGGAATTCCCGGGAATGACGGAAGACGAACTCCGGAACCTTCTGGAATCCCGTTTCGGAAAGCTTACGCCCTATGAGGGGGAAGCTCTGGGGAACGGACCCTGCAGATATTACGAGGCGGAAGGTTTCTCTGGAAAGCTGGGATTCATCAGCGCGGTGAGCCATAAGTTCTGCGGGGAGTGCAACCGTATCCGTCTTACCTCCCAGGGTTATCTGAAAACATGCCTGCAGTACACCGCTGGAAGGGATCTGAGAGAGGTCATCCGCAGCGGAGCCACAGACGAAGAACTGAAAGATGTGATCCGGGCGGCTCTTGACGAAAAGCCTGACGGACACCATTTCCTGGAAAAAGCGAAAAACGACGATACAGAGAAACTCTGTATGTCCCAGATAGGAGGATGATTATGAAACGGGCGGCAATTATTACGTTAAGCGATTCCGGATACCGGGGAGAGCGTGAGGATAAAAGCGGTCCGGTGATCCGCGAGATCCTGGAAAAAGAAGGATATGAGATCACCTTTACGGAGCTTCTGCCGGACGACAGAGCCATGATCGCGGGAAAACTGCAGGAGATCGCTGATTCCGGCAGCACAGATCTCATCCTGACTACGGGAGGAACCGGATTTTCCCAGAGGGATGTAACTCCGGAGGCTACAGAGGAAGTGATCGAGAGGCGCGTTCCGGGGATTCCGGAGGCCATGAGAGCCTACAGCATGACGATCACAAAGAGAGCGATGTTAAGCCGCGCAACAGCCGGAATCCGCGGAACAACCCTGATCATCAATCTTCCCGGCAGTCCAAAGGCGGTGCGGGAAAGTCTGGAATACATAATCGAAGCTCTGGGTCACGGCCTGGAGATCTTAAGCGGCGAAGCCACGGACTGCGCGGCAAAATAAGAACAGGCCAAAAACAGAATGGAGAAGATAAATGGGGACAGTAATCGCAGTCTGCGTAAGTGAGAAAAAAGGCACGCAGAAACATAAAGTAAAAGAAGCGGAGTTTATAGAGGACTGGGGAATTAAAGGAGACGCCCATGCGGGCAAATGGCACAGACAGGTGAGCCTTCTGTCTTATGATAAGATCGAGGAATTCCGCAGACGGGGCGCTGAAGTAGAGGACGGCGCTTTTGGAGAAAATCTTGTGGTAGACGGCTTTGATTTCGCTTCTCTTCCAGTGGGGACGAAATTCTGCTGCGGCGACGTGATCCTGGAAATGACCCAGATCGGAAAGGAATGCCACCATGGCTGCGCCATATTCCAGAAGATGGGGGAGTGCATCATGCCGAGGCAGGGAGTCTTTACGAAGGTGCTTCACGGAGGAGTGATCCATGAGGGGGATGAATTTGTACTATTTGAAGAACAGGGTGACGCCGGAGACAAATAGAGACAGGTTTTGTATTTGTACGAGAAGACATGACGACCTAACCTTAATGTCATCAGATCGGCAACACGGCCAGCGCCGGAAAGCGGCGCTGAGAAACAGGAGAAAAACAGATGAACAGACCTATGATATTTGATACCCACGCCCATTATGACGACGAAGCCTTTGATCCGGATCGGGATGAACTCTTAAATTCCATGGAAGCCGGCGGAGTGGGAACGATCGTCAATGTGGGCGCTTCTATAGAGAATCTGGGGAAACTTGTGGAGATTGTGGAAAAGTATCCGTTTATTTACGGCGCCGTGGGGATTCATCCGGATGACGCGGATGAGATGACGGAAGAGACCCTGGAAGAGATCCGCAGGATTTCCCGGATGGATAAAATGAAAGCAATAGGAGAGATCGGACTGGATTATTACTGGCACAAAGAAGAGGCGGAGCATGAGATCCAGAAAAAAATGTTCCGGGCGCAGATGGATATTGCCAGAGAGGAAAAACTTCCTTTCATGATCCACAGCCGGGAAGCGGCGAAGGATACCCTGGACATTGTGCGGGAATATATGCGAAGCGGAATGTACGGAGGTATCATACACTGCTTTTCCTATGGGAAAGAGATAGCCAGGGAATATCTGGATATGGGGCTTTATCTGGGGATCGGAGGCGTCGTAACATTTAAAAACGCCAGAAAGCTGAAAGAAGTGGTGGAGTATGCTCCCCTTTCCCGGATCATGCTGGAAACGGACTGCCCTTATCTGAGTCCTGAGCCTAACCGGGGAAAAAGAAACAGCTCTCTGAACCTGCCCTATGTGGCGCAGGCCATTGCCGGGATCAAAGGAACCACCCCGGAGGAGGTAATCGAAGTCACAGAACAAAACGCCAGAGAACTTCTGGGAATCTAATTGTAAATAATCAAAAAAGCAACAGCCCTGGCGTTAAAGCGCCGGGGCTGCTGTATGATATCAGTAGTATTCGGATTCGTCATAACTCTCAGATCCGTCTTCGTCCGAATATTCGTCCTCGGAAGAGTCTTCCGCCTGTTCCTGGCGGTACTGGTCCGCCGTAATGGACCAGACGTCCTCCACGATATTTCCGTTGGGATCGTACATGTTCAGCTCATAGTCAAAAGTGACGTCAAGGAGATCTGTATTC